>JAFSFF010000077.1 GCA_017435375.1 Thermoguttaceae bacterium | reverse complement strand
GCCGGGCGCTCCGGGATAGCGCGAACTCGGTTTCCGCTTCCGTTGGTCGCGACGTCTTCGCCCAACCTCTCAAAATCTTTCGCGGGTTTATTTATTGTTTTATTTTTAATATATTTATTATTATTTATTTCTTCTAAAGGCCCCGCGACCGGTTCGCGCGACGTCGGCTCCGACGCGACGGACGCAACCGCCGGAATCGTCGAAGCCGGTCGAACGACGCAAACCTCCGCAACCGTCGGCGTTTGAATCATTTTCGCGGCTTCACGAAAATGATCGGCGGCGACGGGCGCGGTCGGTTTCGCAATCGATTGCGCGACGGTTTCCGTTTCCGTTTCCGAAACGGCGGCGAAAACGGAAACGGCGGCGGGCGCGAACGACTCGACGCCTTTTCCAAACGCCGCGTCGAAAAGGGGCGTCGCCGGTTCCGGTTTCGCGACGGGCTCCTCGAACGGCGCCGGACGATAAACGTAAAGGTCGAAGCGGCCCCGTTCCCGTCGCGGCGCGACGTCCAAAATTCCGAGCTTCTTCAACTCGTCGACGCGTTTGCGCACCTGCGACTCCGTCAACTTGACGCCGGAACGCTCGGCGAGGTCGCGCAAGGTTGCGAAATCGACGTCGGCCAACTTCCCGGGCTCCCGTCCGAGCGTCGCCCAAAAGACCGCGAAAAGCGCCTCTTTGTTTCCCGTTCGCAAAAAGAGCGGAATCAGTTCGTCCATCGTTCGGTCTCCTTGCTTCTTGTTCCGGCGATTTGTTCGACCCGTTCGAGCAAATTTCGACAAAAATCGGCGTATTCGTTCGGCGCGAGGCGGGCTTCTATCTCCGCGAGAAGCGCCGCGAACTCTCGGGCTTTGCGTTTCGTTTGCGCGTTCATTGAACCGCCTCCGCCGACTCGTTCGCGTCGTCTTCGGCGAAACTCACGAACACGCGGAGTTCCTTGTCGCCGCCGGGCCAATCGCGAGCGCTCTCAATTTCGCGGTCGCGCAAGCGTTCGAGCCGTCCCCGCGCGAGCGCGGCGATCCCGCACAAAATCGCGCGGCGTTCGTAATCCGCGGCGCCCTTCGCGTCGACGACGTTAAGCGCCGTTCGACACAACTCGGCCAACGACTCGAAATTGCGTCGATACTCTTGTACGAAAAGCGGTTCGCAACGGCGACGGCGAGCGGGTTTGGTTGTTTTCGTTTCGGGGTTAGCGGTTTGGGTCGACATGGCCGGGTCTCCTAAATTCGACCGCCCGGGATTGGATTCAACTTCGGAAAGGGCAACAAAAACGCCCGCGACGACGTCGCGAACTTACGCAAGAACGCGGCGCCGCCCCGGGCGGTCGAAAAATTTGGACGGACTCCGTCGCTCTTGACGGAGTTATTTATACCACGTTTTGTTGTAAAAACAAGGCACATTTCACAACAAAACGTGATTTTCTTTAAAATTACTCGTCGGGCATCAGTTCGCCGACCTTGGTAAGGCGCAGCGCCTTGACGATCGCAGGCAACTGATCTATCGACGGCGACCGACTCGCCGTTTCCCATTGCGATACGGTTTGCTGCTTGACTCCAAGCGCTTCCGACAGTTCGCCTTGCGTTAAGTTGGCCTTCGTTCGCAACTCGCGAAGTCGAGCGGCGAAGCGTCCGGAGTACGTTTCCATATTGGGTTCCTTGCGAGCGGGCGTCATGACGGCGAAGAATCTCCTTTCCGTTGTTGAAGTTGAATCCAACCGTCATTGTACTATCCTTTGCAAAAAATAATAGGGTCGCCGCGACTTTTCCGCTTGCCGCCGCTCGTTTGTTTCGTCGTTATTAGTTCGCCTTGTCGGCGTTCGTTTTGAACTCTAAAGTTCGTTTCGCGTTTCCCGTTCCTCTCCGGCGATCAGCAGAACCGTCGCGTCTTCGACCGGTTCGCCGGACTCGCGGTCGAGCCGAACGTCGGCGACGGCGAAACGGCGCCCGTCCGGAAGTCGAATCGCGACGGGGCGGTCGACGGCGAAAACGGCGAGCGCGCGCCGCAAGTCGCCGAGGTCGACAAAAACGTCTTTGCGTTGGCGGCGTTCTCTCATTGACGTCGCGCCTCCGTTCGCGCTTTGCGGCTCGTCCTCCGCTCCGCCGCGTCCTCCAAGACCAGGACGCGATCGATCGTCGTCAACGCGGCGAGACGTTCGTTCGGCGTCAGGGCCGGATTCGTCAAAGCGCAGTCGCGCAACGCGTTAAGCCGAGCGTCGAACGCGTCGAGTCGGCGAGTCAGTTCGCGATAGTCGTTCATTGCGTCGTTTCCGTTTTTGTTCGTTTGTTCGTTCGAGACGGCCCGACCGCCGGAGCGTTCCGCCCCGACGACCGGTTTAACCGCCTGAATTAGGAGACCGCCGCCCCGAAAACGCCGCGACGAGAGTTTTGCCGTCGCGACGTTTAGGGAGCGAGACACGTCGGCCGCGCTTATCCGCTCCGAGATGACGAGCGTCCGTTTCCGGTTTGTTTTGCGAGTCGGCGGCGGCGCAAACGCCCGAGTCCACCCGGCGAACGCCGGTCGGGCTAAGTCGATTGTTTTAAGTTCTTTCGCGTCGTTGGGCGAACCCGTTATCCGACGCGTTTGGTCGCGTCGCGTTTCGGCGACCACTTCCCGCTGGTTCGTTCTTCGAGTTCGGCGAGAATCGAGTCGTCGCGGGAGCCTCGGCAACGCTTGACCGGGGCCCGGCGATAGTCGAGCGCTCCGGCGGCCTTGTTGACCTGTCGCGCGAAATCCTCGACGATTTCGCGAGTAACGACGAGTTGCGAGCCGATCTTCACCGCGCGAAGCGTGAAGCGGTTTTTGCTCGACTTCCCCTTTTTCCCGTCGACGTACTCGGCGAGCGACCGCGCGGACGGAATCCAAGGAAAGAAGGCGGCGCGCGCCTCTTCGAGCGTGTAGAAAATTTTGTCGTCCATCGGTCGACTTTGGGGGTTGGGCGGGCCGCGTCCTAATTCGGCCCGCGGTTGCGGCGGACGGGTAACGTTTTCCTTTGGGTAAGCGCGACTTTCCGGACCGCGCGACGCGCTTCGCGTCGCTCCGAACGGTCGCAAACGAGCGTTTTTGGGGAACGCTCAAAACGCCCGACGGCGTTTCCGACGTCGGGAGTCGGTTCTATTTGATTTTGCGGCCTGTTTTAACGACGTATTCGATCGCGACAAGCGCCGCTTGCGCCTTGATCATCGCCGCTAAACGTTCGCGTTGTTGCAAACCCGGCAAGGCTCGCGTTATCGCCAATCGGAGCCGTCGTTCGGAAAACGCGAGCGGTTTCAGCCCCAACGCCGAGAACAGCAAGTCGGCGCGATCCGTCGCGTAAAACCGCTCGACCGCCGACGCGACAATCTTTTCAACGGCGAGTCGGACACCGACGACGTCGCGCCACCCAAGCGACTCAACAACGCGCGCCGCCACTTTCGCGGCAAAGTTCTCGATTGGAAAGTTTGTCATTCCGTCGTTTCTTACTGATAAAAGGAGGAAAACCTCCGGCGGCGCGAACCGCCGGAGGCGACGGGCTCTCTCGGAAGCGTCCAACAACCGCGCCCGTCTTTGGCGGCGGACTCGAGCCGGTCGAGGCCCTAATCTCTTCCGGCGTTTCGTCGTTGCGCGGGACAAACGGCGCGCTTCGGCGAAAGTTTGTCAATCCGCCGCCGTTTTCAATGAGCCTCCGACGCCGAACCAAGGGAAACGTCGGAGGCGCGCTTTCGTTTTTCCTTTTCGTAATATTCCCTAGATTCTCGGTTTAATTCCTCAATAAAGCGATCGTAACCAAGACTTTTAAACCGCGCGGCTCCACCGTCCCGCATATACCAACGAGCAAGCGTTCGAAACTCGGCGTCGCGACGAAAATATTCTTCCCTCCAATATCCGATAAGCCACAAAGCCTTTTCAAGCGGGGTCGGCGTCTCCCAAGAGCTTGATTTAGCGGAGGTTTCCTCGGAAACCGAAGCGACGGCGGTCGGTTCGGCGGCTTGCGCGACGCTTTGAGCGGACGCTGTCTGCGCAACCCCAGCAACTAAAAAAAACACCGCGATAACACTTAAAAGCCACTTTTTCATTACCGTTACTCCGTTTTGGAGGTTATTTGAGATTGTTCCTTGCGACATACTCGTCGTACTTTTCTAATGAAATTTCAATTTTGTCAGGCAGGTGTTTCCAACCATCAAAATCTTCGCGAATTTTCTCGCCTAAAAATTTCAAGGCGTTTTGAACTTGCTCGCCTAAACCTGCTCCTGCAAATGGGTGATTTACTGAAAATTCACCTGTACCGTGTCCGAAAAAACGATACTTACAAATCAAGAGCAACCATTCTTGGGGCTCGTGCTTTTCGGGAATTTCGACTGTTCTCATTGCGTCTCTCCTTCGTCGCTTGGAGCGAGCGAACCGGCGTTTGGCACCACTCACGCGCCAAGCGACTTTCGGGGCGGGTAGCCGGTCGCCTCGAAAGCGGTTATCGCCCGTAACGTTTTCTGTTATCGCTCTTCCGAAACAACGACGACGTTGGAAGCGGTAACGCGTTTATTGTCAACCAAGATTACAACGTGATTACTGTTGAAATCGAGCAACACCTGCGCGCCGTCGTACTCCTTCAGCTTCTTGCCGTCAAACGAATATAATTCGACGCGGCGCGGAATCCCCGTTGTTGCGCTTTGCCAACTTTTCGAGGCCTGTTCGACGCGAGCGCAACCGAGAACGAGCGTTGCCAACACGATAAGCAGAGCGACGATCATAACGACTTCTACTAGCGTAAATCCTTTTTTCATTGTTGTTTCTCCAACACCTCGTTTTCTTCGTATGGAACTAAAGAACAAGCGTAAAACCAAGGCGCAAAATCTATTACCCCTAAAAGCATAATTTCTTTTACTGCGTCGACCTCGCCACCATTGTCCTCGTCAATGAAAGCAAGACGCTTCGCAAGGTCTTGGTGAATCTGTTGGAGTACCTCGTCGTCAAATTCCGTTTGTTCAACCGCCGCGTTTGAAACAAGGAACGCAATTCCAAACACGCCGTTATGTTTGCGCACAGCAAGGCGATATTTCGCAGTAGATCGCCACCGCTGTTTGATTAAATTAGCAACCCCCAAAAGTTGCCGTTGGAACTCTTCGAGGCTATTGAACGTCGCGATCACATAAGGAGGTCGCCGCGCAAGTTTTCCGTCGCGATAATATTCATTGAAAAACTGCTCAAAAAATCGAGCCGCGTCGTCGCTTCGAGCGCAAACGCCGCCGCAAAGAGCCGTGTAGAGCAAGATTTCCTTTTCCATCGGAGTTAGAGCGTCAATCGTCGCCGCAATATTCTCTTCAATTGCTTTCGGCTCTTCCTTTTTCATTTCTTGCCAATCCCTCCAAATTCCAAATCCGGCAATCCCAATTAACACTGCGACTGATGTAAGCGCCAGCGCTGCAATTGCTTCTCTTGGCATTTTCACGACTCCGTTTTCAAGGTTTTCGTCGCGGCAAGCATACCGTCGACATAGGTTTCGACGAGTCGAAAAAGGTCGGCGTTCAGTGCGCGAATTTTTTCAACAAACAAACGCTCAAGTTCTTGATTGAGTTCCATTGTCGTTTATCCTTAATTAAGGAGCCGCAGTCCAAGCTCGACGCCCGGGACCAATCAGGCGGCAAACAAACGCGATTTTGAAGAACAGCAGACAAAATCGCGTTTTTTGTCGACTGCGGCTCTTTTGTTGACCTGCAATCATTCTAACGACTATTTTTTGTTTGTCAACACACAACACGAAAAATTTTTAGTGTTTTCTGTTGACGGTTCAACAAAAGTTGTTAAAATCTAATCGAGAGGTTTAAAAAATGACTATTAACGACAGAATCAAAATAGTTCGCGGCAAGATGTCGCAACGTGAATTTGGCGAGCGTATTGGCGCGACGCGAAATCAAGTCGCTTTTGCCGAAGGCGACGGTCATACTGTTACCGGCTTGTTTATCGCTTCCGTAAGCGGCAATTTTGGCGTTCGTACAGAATGGCTGTTGACCGGCGAAGGCGATATGTACGTTCAGAAGAACGGGGAGCCGCAAAAGTCTCCGCGCGAATTGGCCGAGCAATATCTGCTCGAGAAGTTCCGCGCCTTACCGCCGGAGCTTCAAGAAGACGTCGTGAACTTCTGCAGTCTCTTTGTCGATGAAAGGAAGCGAAATTTTAAAAAACGTCTCGACTCGTACTCTGCTACTGATTGCCAAGACGGCGCTTGAAGAGCTTGAACGCCTCGAGTAACACAATAGCTAACCTTAAAATCCGCCTCGCCGCCGGACCAAATATGCGGCGAGACGGATTAGAAAGAACAGAAAATGACGGAAGAAAACAAAGAAGACGTCGCGCTTTCGAGCGATTGGTTTTGCAAACTCCCAGCTCCGCGCGTCGACGCCGAAAACGCGTG
>JAFSFF010000076.1 GCA_017435375.1 Thermoguttaceae bacterium | reverse complement strand
CGCGATTTCTTTCGGTTCGTATCCGGCGACCAACGCTCGACGGATTTCGGCGGCGCTCACCGCGTCGACCGCGGCGCCGCAAGCGCGAATCGTCTTTAAAATCGCGACGTTAGAGCAAGCCTTTTGCGCGTAACGAACGACGTCGAAAACGCCGAGCGACGTCAAATCGGCGACGCGACGCTTAATCGACGCCGCGTCGTAAACGAAAAGGGGCGTCCCGCCGAACTCGCGAGCGAGGCGCGCGACCGAAACTCCGGCGATCTCCGTTCGTCGAGTCTTAAATTCAGGCGCTTGTTGCATTGGCTTTCTCCTTTCGCGACTTTTGCCGCTAAACCTTCCTTATTTTTACATTTCTCGTTGTCTCTATATCTTACGCGGTCTCCGCTCGTCTTGCGTTGCGTTTCCCTTTGCCGAATCGCGTTATTTGTCCCGCTTCACGACGAAGCGCGCCAACGCTTCCAACGCGTCGAACGCTTGCGCCGACTCTTCCGTTTCGCCGGTTTCTCGCTGTTTCGCGATAATTTCGAGCGCTTCGTCGACCAAGGCGTCCGCCTCCGCTCTTGCCGCGTCGACCGCGCCGGACGCCGTCAAGAGCGCCGCGAACTCCGAACGTTCGTCGAGCGAAACGCCCGCTTCCAAACGCTTTAACGTTTCCTCGCGCTCCGTCTCCGACGCGTTTTGAAGGTAAAGAATCAGCGGAAGCGTCTCCTTTTTGTTGACCAAGTCCGTCCCGAGCGTTTTGCCGGTCTTCGCTTCGTCGCCGACCAAGTCGAGAATATCGTCGACGATTTGGAACGCGATTCCGAGCGCCGCCCCGAAACGCTCGAACGCCGACAACGCCTCGCCGCGCGCCCCGCCCAAGTACGCGCCCATATGCGTCGCGCACTCGAGAAGCGCCGCCGTCTTGCCGCCGACGATCTTGCGATAGTCCGCCGTCGTCAGCGCGAAATTCCCGATCGAGTCGACTTGCAGCAGCTCGCCCTCGACCGTCGCGCGGCAACACTCCGCCGTTTTGCGGAACAACGCCAAGTCTTCGCATTCGCAGATTAAGTCGAAAGCGCGAGTGATCAGCAAGTCGCCGACCAGCACCGCCCGCTGCGAATCCCAACGAGCGTTCACCGTCTCGAGCCGTCGGCGGAAGCGCGCGCCGTCCAGAATATCGTCGTGAACGAGCGACCCGGTGTGAATCATTTCGAGCGCCGCCGCGCAAAGGTAATGCCGACGGTCGACCGCTCCGGCCGCCTTCCCGCAAAGCAACGTCAACGCCGGACGCAACCGCTTCCCGCCAAGCCGAAACGAATGGTCGAGATACTCGGAAAACGCCGGGTCGAGCCCGAATAAACGCTCCTTCAAAAGCGCGGTCGTCGCCTCCATCTCGACCGTAATCGGGCGGTAAAGAAAATCGAGTCCGGCGGCGCGCGGCGTCGTTTCGCTCATCGAAGTTGTCCTTTGTTTTCGCAACGGCGCCGAACGGCCGTTTTATTTACTTGCCTATTTTACGCAAACCCGCCGAACCGTCCGATTCCTTCGTTTCGTCCGCTTCGCCAAGTTTTCCCCTTATTCTTCGTTTCTCGTTTCGCCGTTCGACGCGATTTGTTCGACGGCCTTTCGACCGACGTTACTTGCGGCGCAACGCCAACTTCAAAAATTCGGCGCGCGTCTTGGCGTAATCGCGGAACGAGCCCTTCATCGCCGACGTAACGCAAAGCGAACCCGGCTTTTTGATCCCGCGAAGCGTCATACACGAGTGCGTCGCCTCGATCACGACGCCGACGCCGCGCGCGTTCAGCTTTTCCATCAAAAGGTTCGCGATCGTCTCCGTCATCCGCTCTTGGAGCTGCGGACGTTTCGCGACCGTCTCGACGACCCGCGCGATTTTGCTCAAGCCGACGACGCGCCCTTGCGGCAGGTAACCGATATGCGCCTTCCCGACGAACGGCAGCAAGTGGTGTTCGCACATCGAATGGAAATCGACGTCCTTCACGATCACCATCGAGTCGTATTCTTCGGTGAAGAATTTTTGCAGATGCTCCGACGGGTCTTGATGCAACCCTTGGAACAATTCGGCGTACATCCGCGCGACGCGCTGCGGCGTCTCGATCAGCCCTTCGCGATCCGGGTCTTCGCCGATCGCGCATAAAATTTCGCGCACCGCTCGTTCGATGCGCGGCTTGTCGATTTCAAAACGTTCGTTCGCTTCGCCGTTCATTTCGCGTTCTCCGTCGCCGTCGCGCCTTCTTTACGCGACTTACCCATTTTACCTAACCTCTGTTTTTTTTACCGTTCTCGTCAAAACTTCGGCAAACGCCGTTCGACGAAGTGCGCGAGCGCGGTCGGGTCGTCCTTCGCGATCAACGCTTCGATTTGCGCTTCCGGCAGGTTGAGATTCTTCATCGCCAGCGCGACGCGTTTCCAAAGTTGCGCGCGTTTTTTCGGCGTTTCAGCCAAATAAAGCTCGGTCGTCAGTTCGCTCAACTTTTGCCGCATAATGTCCGGTTTGTTTTCGTAATACCGTTTGACGATATTTTCTTGGTAAGGCGTTCGAT
>JAFSFF010000075.1 GCA_017435375.1 Thermoguttaceae bacterium | reverse complement strand
TCGGACAGACGGACGCGGTCGAGTACGACGGCGGCAAGATCGTCGCTCGGGGCCGCCTCATCAACTTCGGAATCGACCCCGCCGCCGGAAAAGTCGTCGCTCTTTGGAAGCGCGGCGCCCGGCTCGAAGCGTCGGTCGCGACCGGAATCATTCCGCCGGAAAACGTCGAGCAAATCGCCGCCGGGGAGACGGTCGCGGTCAACGGGCAAACGTTCGAGGGCCCGATCGAAATCGTTCGCCGTTGGAAACTGAAAGAAATTTCCGTCGTAACGCTCGGCGCGGACGACGCCGGAACGAAGGTCGTCGTCGGGAACGCGGCGGGGAATTTTAACGCGCAGAAAGGAAAAACGAAAATGCGAAATTGGTCTTTTTTAACGCGAAAGCTCGGACTTGCGCCGACGGCGACCCGTCGCGACGCGATTCAACGAATCGCGCAAGCGGCGTCCGACCCGAACGCGGCCCCGCTTCCGTCCGACGTCGTCGAAGAGATTTTGGACGCCGCCGCGAACGCCCCGGACGACGCGAACAAGTCGGCGAGCGCGAACGCTCCGGACGACGCGAACAAAACCGCGTCCGCCGAAGGGGAAATCGACCCCGCCGACCCGGAGTTCGTCGCCTTCGCCGCGTCGTTGGGAATCGACGACGTCGTTAACGCCGCGCCGGATACTCTCGAAGTCGCGAAAGCGGCGTTCGCTCGTTTCGGCGCCGCGAACGCTCCGGACGAATCGGCGCAAACCGCGTCCGCGTCCGCGCCTTCCGAAGAGGACGGCGCGCAAACGGCGTCCGCGCAAGGGGAAAGCGACGCGAACAAAACGGCGAACGCGTCGCGCGGTTTCGCGACCGTCGGCGGCCCGCGCCCTTGGACGCGAACGAAGTTCCCGGTCGATCGGCTCGGCTCGCAAACGACGACGTTTCAAACGCGCCCGCGACCGTCGGCGGCCCGCGTCGCGGAAGCGTCGCTCTTGACGTCGGGGGGCGTCGAGCCGAAAACGCTCGAAAAACTCGGTTACTCGGAGGCGGAAATCGACGAAGCGAGTCGGAGCGAAAACCGCAACTTGACGCTGATGGGAATGATGTATCGCGCCGGGGCCGCTCGCGCCGGTTACGCCGACGCTAGTTCGCTGACGGAAACGCTCCAACGCGCTCAACTTCAAGCGTTCATCGACCCGGCCCGATACCGTTTCGGGCGCGCCGCCGGGGAGCTTTCGACGGTCGACGTGCCGAACGTCTTGGCGAACGTGATGCACAAGCAACTGTTGAACGGGATTCTCGCGATTCCCGACCCGACGGACGCGATTTCGCGCGTCGTCGCCGCTAAAGACTTCCGCGAACAGAACTTCGTGAACCTGTTGCCGTCGGGGGACTTTGCCGCGGTGAAAGCGAACGGCGAGCTGGAAAACCTCAAACTTTCCGACGAGAATTACGTCAACAAGGCGCGCGTTCGCGGGTTCGAGTTGCGGCTCGACTTTGAAACGATCGCCAACGACGATATGAACGCCCTGATGGACGTGCCGCGTTTGATGGGGCGCAAGGCGGCGATTCGCAAACAAAAGCTCTTTTGGCAAACCCTTTGCGAAGGCTTGGGCGGCGTCAAAAGAGCGGAGAAAAACCCGAAGTTCGGGCTGGCCGGGCTCGACAAAGTAACCGCCGAATTTAAAGGCTTGCGCGACGGCGACGGCGACCCGATCGGCTCGCGCGGGAAGTTCCTGATCGTTCCCCCGGCGCTCGAAACGTCGGCGCTGAACATCGTCAACGCGACGCAAATCGTCGCGGCGGGCGGGGGAACCGAAACGGCGGTGATCCCGAACGTCAACCGTTTCGCGACGCAGTTTGAAGTCGTCGCGCCGCACTTCCTCGGAACCGGTTCCGACCTGTCGAACCTTTGGGGCGACGCTCAATATATGTTGCTCGCCGACCCGGCGGAAATCCCGCTGACGATCGTGTCGTATTACCAAAACCAACGAACGCCGACGTTGAAGACCGTTCGCGGCCAAACGGAAATCGAAGGCTTGCGATACGTCTGCTGGTGGGGGTTCGGCGTGTCGGTCGCCGACAAGAACGCCGCCGTTCTCTCGACCGGCGCGGGTTCTTGATCGGACTTAACCAAAGAAAACGAAAGGATTAAAGAACGATGACCGCGATTTATCGAGGAATCAACGACGTTCTGTCCGTCGTCCCGACGGCGACGATTCCCGCCGGTTCGGTCGTGAAACTTTCCGACGGGCTAATCGGCGTCGCGACGTCGACGATCGCCGCCGGAGAGCGCGGCGACTTGAACACGAAGGGCGAATACGACGTCGAGATAACGCCCGGCGCCGCGCTCAAAGTCGGCGACCCGGTAACGACCGCCGCCGTCGGGCTCGACGGAACCGCGACCGCCGTCGAGTTCGGCCCGGCCCTCGTCGCCGCCGACTCGACCTCAACGACCGTCCGCGCCCGTCTCGTCGCCGACCGAACCGTCTAAACCGTCCGGACGCCGCGCCGCCGCTCGACGTTTCCCGTTTAACTAACCGAACCGCCCGGCTTATCGCGCTCGCGCCGAGTCGGGCCGACCGAAAGGAAAATCAACGATGAAAAAATTTCTTGCCGTTTTGTTCGCCGCCACCGTTCCTTGCGCCGCGTTCGCTTCCGACGCGCCGGTTTACTCGCCGTCGCCTTGCGCGCCGGTCGCGACTTGTTCGCCGTCGCCGCCGGTTCCGGTTTGCGCGCCCGTTGCCGGGCCGGTCGGGGAGGGCGTCGCGACTGAAACGAACGTCGGAACCGCTTGTCCCGGCGGCGTTTGCTCGCTGAACATCAACGTCGGAACAAGCGGAACCGGCGGCGTTTGCCCGCTCGGCGCGAACGCTTGCGAAAACGGACGTTGCGAAATCGACGTCGGCGGCGCGTCCGGCTTTTGCTCGGTCGCCGTCGGTTCGAACGTCGGCGTCGGCGGCGCGAAGAAAGTCCACGCTTGGTCGCGAACCGTTTCGCGTTGCGGTCAAACCGGTTTCGCTCGAACCTCCTTCGTCCGCAACATTTGCGCGGCTCGACAAACCGCGTCGAGCCGCCGCGCCGTCGCGACCGTCGTTGTTCGCTCGACCGGAACTTGC
>JAFSFF010000074.1 GCA_017435375.1 Thermoguttaceae bacterium | reverse complement strand
CCGTCGAGCGTTTGTCGCAATTTGGTCGAGACCGTCCGCGCCGCGACCCCGGCTCTTTACCGTTATTACGATCTGCGCCGTCGCGCGATGAACCTCGACGATATAAGGTTTTACGACGTTTACACGCCGATTTTGTCCGACGTTTCCGTCGATTATTCTTGGGACGCCGCGGTCGAGCTGATTGGCGATGCGCTGTCGCCGTTGGGAAGCGAGTACGTCGAAACGCTGACGAAAGGACTGACGACCGACCGCTGGGCCGATAAATACCAGAACAAAAATAAACAAAGCGGCGCGTTTAGCTACGGCGGTTACGATTTTCCGCCTTACATTATGATGAATTACAAGCCGAACGTCATTGAAAGCGTTTTCACGTTGGCGCACGAAGGCGGACACTCGATGCACAGCTGGTATTCGGCGCGCACGCAACCCTACGAATATCACGACTACACGATTTTCTTGGCGGAAATCGCCAGTACGTTCAACGAGCAACTCCTTGCGCGACGGCTTTTAGAGAAATCGACCGACTCGAAAACGCGCGCTTGGATTATCAACCGCGAACTCGATTCGATCAGAACGACGATCTTCCGGCAAACGATGTTCGCCGAGTTCGAACTGCGGACGCACGAGAAGGCGGAAGCGGGCGAACCTCTTACGGCGCAAGCGTTTCGAACGATCTACCGCGAACTCCTCGACGATTACTTCGGACCCGATTTCGCGATGGACGACGCGCTGGAACTCGAGTGTTTCCGCATTCCGCACTTCTATCGCGGGTTTTACGTTTACAAGTACGCGACCGGGCTTTCGGCGGCGATCGCGTTGGCCGAGCGCGTGCTAAACGGCGGAACGAAAGAACGCGACGATTATCTTAACTTCTTAAAAGCCGGGTGTTCCGCCGATCCGCTCGACATTTTGAAAGCGGCGGGCGTCGATATGGAGAAACCGGAACCGATCGTCGACGCGATGAAACGCTTCGAAACGCTGACCGACGAACTCGAGGCGCTCCTTTTCGACCAACGCGCGGGCGGGAATTGGACGCAAGTGCAGTTTTGACTTCTAACGCGTTGAATGAAAAGATTTAAGTAGAAACGAAAGAAAGATCGGCGTTTCTCGACCTCGCGCCGGTTTTCGACCAATAAAAAAGCGAACGTCGCGTTGAACGACGTTCGCTTTTTTGTCGCAACGTCCGCAATTAAACGGGTTGCGCTTTAAATAAATCTATTGAGGACGATACGCCGCTAAGGCGACGATCGCGACGACGATGGCGACGCAAATTGCGAAACTAACGACGAAACCGACGACGTCGCAAACCGTCGGACGGTTGAACTCGAGTCCGCCGAATTTAAATAAACGCTTGTCGTCGAATCGGTTAGGATTCTCGTAGGAGAGGCGCATTTCCTCCGCGTCGCGTTCCGGGTCGGGGTCGACCGGCGTCTTCATCTTGACGAAGTATCGGTCGAGAAGCTCCTTGTTCCCGCGCGGCGTTACGAAACTTAGCAGAATCAGGAAGACGAATGGAAGGAAAAGACGCGTCGGAAGTCGCATCGCTTCAAGGGTTCCGTTGCTCGCCGAAACGAGGTCGAAACCGCAGCGTTGGTAAAGGAGGAAATCGAGTTCGAACGAACCGCGTCCCTTCAAACTGACGCCGAGCGACGCCAAGTCGTCGACCGATTTGAAGCGGTCGGTCGAGCGGACGCGCGAGTCGCCGAGGTCTTCGGTTTCGGCGAAATTCGGGTCGAACAATTCGAGTTTCGGCGCGTCGACCGCGACGTAAGTCTTTTTGCCGTCGACGATTTTAGCGATAACTTGCCCCTTCGAATCGACGACCAACTCGGCGCCGTTTTCGTCGAACGCCGCGACGCCGCCGCCCCAAAAGATCGCTTTACCGCCGGTGCGGAACTCGTCGACGATCGTTTCGCCGAGCGCGATTTTTTTCGGCGCCGGGCCGAGTTCCGCGTGAACCGTCGCGGCGCGTTCGGCGTCGCTAAGTTCCGGCGCGAGCGAGCTTTCGAGCTTTTCGCGTCGTTCGTTCCAAACTTGAATCGCGGCGTCGCGTCGCTCGACGTCGGTTGGCGAAACGGCGCGCGTCTCGCGAACGACGACAAATTCGTTCGTCGCTAAGTATTGCGGATTCGTCGTTAAGGAGGGGTTAAATTTCGCGACGTTCATCGGAATCAGGAAGAAGAGCGTTAAGGTTAGCGCGATCGTTCCCCAAGCCGACCATTTGTTGGCGCGGCGCCAGTACAGCCCAATCCAAAACGGCGCGGCGAAGACGATCGGAATTTCCCAAGCGAATTTCAGCTGTTCGAAAACGTTCATCGACGTCAGCGAAACGACCGTCGCGCCGATAATGACGATCGCGCCGCAGAGCCGCCCGGCGAAAACAAACGTCTTTTCGCTTGCGTTCGGGTTAACGTACGCCGCGTAACCGTTGCGGACGACGAGCGCCGAAACCACTAACATATAACAACTTGCGGAACTCATTAGCGCCGCCAAAAGGCAAGCCAGCATCAAGCCGACCAAACCGCAGTTGAGCGGGCCGAGGAGTTCGCGAGTCGCGACGCCCCAAACTTTGTCCGGGTCGCTCGCCAGCTCGACGTTGCTCGCGAGATACGCCAACGCGACGAGCGCGGTGAACGCCCAACCGATGGTGCAGAAACGCTTTAGAATGTTGCCCGCGACGAGGCCGAAGCGCGCGTTGTATTCCGTTTTCGCCGAACCGCCGCCGGTCGCGATGAAGTGCGGTTGGCAGACGATGCCGAGGAGGTTCAGGAGCGTAATCGCCAAGATGTAATGGAGCGGGAACTCGCCGCCTTTCGGGCTCGTTAAGATTTCGAAATACTCGGCCGGAACGCGGCGGTGGAGCGCTTCGAAACCGTCGAGCGTTCCGGAAAGTTCGCGCGGAGCGGGGGTTGCGACGTCGGCGTTCGCGGCGGTTTCGGCGTTTTCGGACGACGCGGCGTCGACGTTGGCGCTCGCGACGGGGGCGTCGGGCGCGGCGTCGGTCGCAACTTCCGGCGTTTCGAGGTTTGCGGTCGCGACGGCGGCGTTGGCGCGGAGCGTTTCGTTTTCGTCTTTAACAAGCGCGTCCAAACCGACCGGAATCAGGACGATCGATAAAATAACGATGAAAATCCCTTGAATCAAGTCCGTCCAGTACGCCGCGCGCAAACCGCCGAGAACGCCGTAAAATAAGACGCAGGCGGCGGTTAGGACGATAATGAATTGGTCGAAACCGACTTCAAACCCTAGGAGCGACAACGTGTCGGCTCCGACCAACGGCGCGCCCATTTTGCCGATGGCGGTCATCCCGACGCCTAGATACACCATATAGAAAACAACGCCAAAAATCATATAGGCGAACGCGAGGGCCTTGCTTTGGTAACGCTCTTGGAACCAGTCGCCGAGCGTCAGACAGCGCATTCGACGGTACCAAACGCCGCAAATCCAGTAAAACGGCGTTACAAAGAGCCAAAGAAGACCGCTCCAAACGCCGCTTAACCCGTTGGTAAAGGTCGTTTTAGCGGTAACGATCGGGTCGGACGCGTTCGTTCCGGCGCCGAACGCGGCGAACATTTGAAACATCTTGCCGAAACTGCGGCTGCCGAGGAAATAGTCCTCTTGCTTTTTGACGGATAACATCGACCAAAGGCCGATCAGCGCCATCGCGACGAAGTACGCGGCGAGGACGAGATAGTCGAGCGTTGTTAGTCCCATTCGATTAAACCTTGTCGTTAAACGGGTTCGAGGTTGGCGGAATGAAAACAAAAAACAATGTCGGCGTCGCGATGTAGCGTCGCCGGTTAAAGGCTTGGGGGATAAGGAACGCGGCGTTGGTAAACGCGACGGATTAAAGGGTTAAGGTCGTCGCTTGCCGTCTTTAGGCGGTTGCGTCGCGTCGCTCGACGGTTTGAGAAGGGGCGTTCCGAACGGGCCGCGTCGAACGGTGAACGCGCCGTAACCGTCGTCGGCGTCGAGGATTGCGAGCGAACTGAAAAAGGTCGCGTCGGCGTAATCGGCGTAATGGAGGATCATTCCTTCGAGGCTGGCGGGCGGCGTCGGGGCGCCCCAATCGGGGAAGCGCGCGTGCGTCAAAACGAGGTGTTCGAGGCGGATTCGCGTTTCGTCGTCGAGCGCGACCGCGTCGGCGTAACGTTTGACGACGTCGCGACTTAGGATGGCGTGTCCGAGGAGTTCGCCCTCGACGGTGCGACGCGGCGCCGCGACGTGTTGCTCCATTTCGACAATTTTGCCGACGTCGTGTAAAATGGCGCCGGCGACGATCAGCGGTTTCGAGAGCGTCTTTTTCAGCTCCGGGCGAACGGCGCGGAAATGGTCGGTCAGCGCGACGGCGATTTTCGCGACGGAAAGCGCGTGTTCGAGCAAGCCGCCGGGGTAGGGGCGGTGATGGGCGCGCGAGGCGGCGGTTTCGAAAAGAAGGTCGCGATTTTCCTTGAAGACGCGTTGTAACAACGTTAGGAGCGGGCCCTTGCCAATTTGCGATTTTGCGAACGCAAGTATTTCGTTGGCAAGCGCTTCCGGCTCGACGTCGGACGAAGGACGGCAAAAGTTCGGGTCGAAACCGTCGCGTTTGTCGGCTTCGATCGTTTCGCGAACGCGGCGCAACTCGAATTTCGGGCCGTATCCGAAGCCGGATTCGCGCAAGACCGCCCGAATTTTGTAAAATTTACCCGTCTGCCAATCTTTGTCGCATTCGTCGAAAAACGGAGCGTCGCTCCAAATCGGCGTTTGGATTTCGCGCCATTTGTCGCGAAAAACCGTTTTGTAATAAGGTTTTCCGTCTTTGGTGCGAAGTTTTTCCTTTTCGGCTAAAAGGACGAAGCAGTCGGCTTCGAGCCCGATTTCGAGTTCCGAAAGGGTTTTGATTTGCGAACGCGCGCCTCCGTCGCCGGGGACGGGCGCGGGCGGTTGCGGAGGTTGCGTCATCGGCGACTCCTTGCGATTAAAGGAAAAGAAAGTTGTCGTTGTAAACGTCCGCGTCGCTTCTGTTTGCGGCTCTTTGCCGAGAGGCGACGTTAAACGGCGTCGTTTTAGTTTTTAAGGGCGCGAAACGGCGTCGCGTCGAACGGGTCTAAAGAACGTCGGAGTCGTCGTCCGATTTCTTTTCGAGAACGAGCGGAAGTTCGACGACGAAGCGCGCGCCTCCGAGCGGGGAATCGTCGACGACGATTTTACCTTGGTGTTCTCGAACGATTTTTGGCGTTACCGGTAGGCCGAGGCCGGTGCCGCCGCTCTTGTTTTTCGACGCGAAGGGGCGAAAGATCGCGTCGCGGTTCGCGGGCGAGACGCCGGGGCCGACGTCGTCGACGATAACGAAAACGCGCTTTTCATCGGCGTCGAAACGGGTTCGCGCTTCGACTCGACCGCGGGGAAAGCGGGGAAATTCGGGTTCGCTCGCGCTCTCTTTTGGAGCGGAAACGCTTGCGACGTCGTTGTTTGCGGCGGAAGGGGCGGCGTCGGAATCGCTCGGCGTTCGACGGCGCGGCGGGGCGTCCGGGTCGTAATCTTTCGACGCTTCGATCGCGTTGCCGATCAAGTTGACGACGGCGCGGTGAATCTGTTCTTTGTCGAAGTAAAAGCGGGGAATCGTCGCGTCCGGGTAAAAAACGAGTTCGACGTCGAGGTCGTCCGCCCGCCCGCGCGTCAGTTCGACGACGTCCTCCATCACCTCGTTAAAATCGGCGAACGACCAAACGGGCGCGCGTTCCTTGCTGAACGTCAACATATCGAGAACGAGATCGGAGATTTTCGTTTGATTTTTTTCGACGATGCGCCAACCCTTCGCGACAAGGTTTTCGTCGTGATCTTTAAGGCCCGCGTCGATGAGGTAACTGCCGCCGCGGATTCCTTGCAGAATGTTTTTGATGTGGTGCGAGAGCGCCGCGACCGTTTGACCGATCGCCGCGAGCCGCTCCGCTTGCGCCAGACCGACGTAATATTGAGCGTCTTCGATCGCCAATGCCGCTTGACAACCGATTGCGATCATTAGCTTTAGATGGTCGAGCGTTAATTTTTTCGAAGCGCGTCCGTCGCAAGCGTCGGCGGGCGCCGCGTTAGAATACAACGCGTCGTCGGTCGCGTAAATTTCGAACGAACGGGAACCGGAATCGGCGTCGCCGTCGATAAAAACCGGCGCTCCGAGCGAGTCGGCGTCGAGCGTCGGCGCGAAAAAGCGCTCGTCGGGCGAAACGGCGGAAATTCCCGAACGAAGAGACGGCGCGACCGAGGGTTCGGCGGACGGAACGACGGAAACGGGACGCGAATCCGACGACGGCGCGTCGGCAAGTTCCCAGTTGTCGCGGCGTCGGGAAACGTCGACGTATAAAACGCCGACGAGACCGTAACGTCCTTGCATCGGAACGCAAATCGCCTCTTTGACGCCGGCGTCGAGAACGCTGACCGAACCGTTCCAACGCTCGTCGCAACGGGCGTTGCTGGTGAGAATCCCTTTTCGATTTTTGAACGTGTAATTCAAAATCGTTTGGCTAACCTGAACGCGTCCGCCGGTTTTGCGCGTGCGAGACGACTTCGGAACCAGCTTGTCGGCGTCGGCGTCGTAAAGGAAAACGCAACCGCGGTCGACCGGCGCCCATTGGAAAATCAGCTCCAAAATGCGGTCGAGCAAACGTTCGACGTCGAGCGTTCGACTGGCCGCCAACGTCGCGTGATACATAAAGTTAAGGTGGGCGCGCGCTTTTTCTAACCAAGCCGATTTTACGTCGTCGGCGGAACCGGCGAGGGAAGACGAGCGGGGGAAGACGCGATTTTCGTCCGGTTCGAGCGCGTGCAAAACTTGCGACGCGCCGTCGCCTTCCGCTTCCTGAAACACGTCGACGAGCGGTTCGCGCGACCCGACGTCCGAAACTCGCGACGAAAAGAGAAGAACCGTTCGGCCGATTTGAATTTGATCGCCGTTGAGCAGGCGGCGCGTTTTGATCCGCCGTCCGTTAACGTAAACGCCGTTCGAACTTTCGAGGTCGACCAACGTTCTACCGTCGACGCCGCGTCGTATTTCGGCGTGTCGACGCGAAACTTCGGCGTCGCGCAATCGAATTTTGTTCGACGCGTCGCGTCCGATCGTCGCCGTTTCGTCGTCGAGGGCGAAACGGTTTCCTTGGTCGTAACCTTGAATGACAAAAAGCGAGTCCAACGTCCTCTCCGGTCGGTTTTTGCGCTCGAAAGCCGAAAGGGTTAGCGGAATGCGAAAGTTGCGGACAAACGCGTCGCCAAAACGCGTCTTATCCTATTTTAACGTCCGAGCGCTCCGATGAAAAGGGATTTTTCCGTTTTTGCGCCGACTTTTGCGAAAAAAAGAAACGTTTGTCCGGTTGTAATGATCGCGGCGATTTTAACGACTTACTCGACTTGACGTTATTGTTGACGGACGCTAGTTAGAGACGGCTAATAACGGCGGTTTCGCTGTGTTAGCGCGGGCTAATTTTTGTGCGCGACGACGAAAGCGGGACGACGACCGCGCGGAGAAAAGGGCGAGAGGACGCGGCGAGGGGCGACGGGAAGGTTGGGAAGAAGACGGTTACTTGGCGTCAAGGCAAAATTTGCGCCGATAATAGTCGATTTTAAAGTCGCGAACCGGCGTCGCCGACGAAGCGTAACGTTCCTTAACCGCTCGATATTCCGAGGATTGCGCGATCGCGACGTTCGCGGCGCCGGAGGGGGAGTAAAGAATCGAGAATTTGATCGGACGACCGAAAATTTCCGGCGGACAAACGACTTCGCGTCGCGCTCGAATCTCCGGCGTTATCTTTTGTCGCAACACGTCGACGTAAAATAATTTGAACGCGTTCGTTTTTCCAAATCCGCTCATAAACAGGACTTCGGATACCGCCGAGTTCCGAATTTGGTCGACGAGTTCGACGTTAAGGCGCGTCGGAATTAGCTCGGCGTCGGCCCAAACGCTTCCGGGACGGCGACATTCGCGGACGGCGTCGCTCATCGAAATGCGTTTTGCGCGCAAAAAAACGGAGAATCGAGTCGAGCGTGATTCGGTGTTCGAAACCGTCGCGTTCCCGAAAAACGCGATTGTTGCCCCGGGGCGCGAAGTTTGGGTCGTTTAACTCGCCGTTTGTCGCGAGATTTAACATCTTCCAAAGGCTCATTTTGTTGCCGTAAAAGAACGGCAGGAAGAAGTTTTCCTCGTCGTGGGGGTGGATCGTGCCGACGACGACGCGAGTCGAGTTCGGGTCGACCGGGTAAAGGTCGAGATAAGCGTGTCGCGTAACGTTTTCCAAAGGGCGAACTCCTAACGTCGTCGTGTAAAGGCAAGTCGTTGAAAAATAAAAAAATTGGCGTTGCGCGGTTGCGCAAAACGACGCGGCGGCGTCAATGAGAAGACGAACGACGGCGCCGCGTCGATTGCGAGCGATGCCAACGTTTGTGGCAAGCGTTAACTTCGAGCGTTTTTCGCGTCGTATTCGCGGATTTTTTCGCGCAGAACTTCGAGGGCTTTGTCGATAATTTCGTCGTAACCGAACGCGCCGACTAACTCCCCGCCGCTCTTTAAGTTAACGCGGTCGGCGCCGCACCAAAGCCCGACGTCGGCGTCGTCCGTTTCGCCGGGGCCGTTGACGCGACAGCCCATCGTCGCGATTTTCAGCGGGTAATCGCGAGCGAACTCCGCCGCCGCTTCAAGACGTCGCGCCAATTCGACGAAACGTCCGTTTTGCACTCGGCTGCAACTCGGGCAACTGACGACGTTTAGCGCGGGAAGTTGCGTTTCCGGATCGACGACCGTTCCGGCGTCGACGTTGGCGAGAATCGCGCGGCCGGCTTCGATCTCCTCCGTTTTTCGGTTCGCCTCGACCGTCAGCGAGACGCGGAGCGTTTCTCCAATTCCTTCGCTCAAAAGGGTTTCGAGCGCAAGTCGCGACTTCAAAACGCCGCGCGGCGGGGCTCCGGCTTCGGTAACTCCAAGGTGAAGCGGGATTTGCGGGCGCAATTCGGCGAAACGGCGGTTCGCTAAAACGACCGTTTCCGGGTCGGAATCTTTGATCGAAACGCAGTAACGGTCGAAGTTTAGCGAGTCGAGAAAGTCGACGTGTTCGAGCGCGCTTTCGAGGAGCGGAGCGAAGACCGATTCGCCTTCCGGCGCGACGCCGCCGTTTTGCGCGACTAACTCTTTGTATCGAGCGAGTTTAACCGGATCGACGCTGCCGCAGTTGACGCCGACGCGAAGAGCGCAGTCGTTCGCGCGGGCCGTTTCGACGAGAAATTCGACCTTTTTTTGCCAGCTTAACTCCGGTTCGAGCCGCCCCAAATGTCCCGGGTTGTAACGGATTTTGTCGACGTAAGGCGCGACCGCTTCGGCCAAGCGGAAATTTTCTTGCAGGTCGACGGAAATATTGGCGACGCCGAGGGTTAGACGGCGAATTTCGGCGAGCGCTTTCGCGTCGTTCGGGGAGTCGACGGCGACGCGAACGAGCCCGGCGCCCGCTTCGGCGAGCGTTTTGATCGAGGCGGCGGTCGCCACTGTATCGGTCGTTTTCGTCGCGGTCATCGTTTGAATCAAAACGGGGGCGTCGCCTCCGATGTAAGCGTTGCCGACGCGGAATTTACGCGTCGTTCGTCGAGCGGTCGTCATTTGCTTCTTTCCGTTGATGTGTGCGTTAAAAGCGGCGTCGCGGCGTCGCCAGATTTGAAAGGGCGAGACTTGGGGTTCCGCGTCGCGCCCTAATCGTTATTTTCTATTTTCGCGCATCGCGTTAAAAAGTCAATCGGGGCGGAAAATTTTTTGCGTTCGACCGGAATAAAAAACGAATGAAACGTTGTCGTTAAACGGTTTGAGTCTTTGAGGAGCTTGGGGACAGGGCGGACGAGAATAACGGTCGCGCCGGTTAAAACGATCGCTCGGCCCCCCTTGACAAAGTGAAAAGTCGGGCGTATAAATAAAAACGGCGACGTCTCGCTTGCGTCTTATAATAATCGTCGACGTTTGAAAGGCGCGTTAAACTCGTTTCAAAAAAGGATTTGCGCAAGATGAATTGCATCGTGTTGGCCGCCGGATACGCGACGCGGCTTTATCCGTTGACGGAAAATTTCCCGAAACCGCTCCTAGAAGTCGGCGGCAAAACGATCGTCGATTGGCTCTTGGACGACCTGAATCGAAGCGGTAAAATTAAGCGTTGCGCCGTCGTTTCGAACGCGAAGTTCGCCGAACATTTTCGCAAATGGCGCGACGCCAAACAGGCGAGCGAAACGAAATTTGACGCGCCGATCGAGATCGTCGACGACGGCTCGACGACGAACGAAACGCGAATCGGCGCGGTGAAGGATATTTTGTTCGCGATGGAAACCCTTGGCTGGTCGGGGGATACGCTCGTCGTCGCCGGGGACAACGTCTTGAGTTTCTCGCTGAACCTTTTCCTCGACTACTTCGAACGCAAGGGGAAGGAAACGCCCGGCGCCAACGCGGCGATGCGATATTTTGAGCCGAGCGTCGAAAAATTGCGCAAGTGCGGCGTTCTCGAAATCGGCGCCGACGACCGCGTTTTGTCGATGGAGGAAAAGCCCGCCGAGCCGAAATCGCATTGGTGCGCGCCGCCCTTTTACTGTTACGCCGGCTTGACTTGCGACAAAATTCGCGCCGCGTTGGCCGACGGTTGCGGGTTCGACGCGCCGGGGAGTTTTCTCGCTTGGACGTGCAAAAACGAACCGACTTTCGCCTTCGAAACGCCGGGCGTTCGCTTCGACGTCGGGAATCTTGAAAGTTATCAAAAAATTAAAGCCGAATACAAAGGTTGCGACGCGTAATTCGAACGCGAAAGCGGTGGCGCGACAACTTTTAGCAACGGTTGCGTTTAAAAAACGACGAAAGGTAAGGCGTTATGACGACTAAGTTTAAGCCGTTCGATCCGGCGAAAAAATATTTGGTAACCGGGGCGGCCGGGTTTATCGGGTTCCACCTTGCGAAAAAGTTGGCTTCGCAAGGCGCGCAAGTCGTCGGGTTCGACAATATTAACGATTATTACGACGTTAATCTGAAGCTCGCGCGGCTCGACCAACTTAAACCCTTTGAAAACTTTAAGTTCGTGAAGGGCGACTTGGCCGACGCGGAGGTGGTGAACGCGCTTTTCGCCGAAGAGCGACCCGACGTCGTCGTTAACTTGGCGGCGCAGGCGGGCGTTCGGTATTCGCTCGAAAATCCGAAGGCTTACGTCGATTCGAACCTCGTCGGTTTCTGCAATATTTTGGAAGCGTGCCGCCATAACCCGGTCGAACACTTGCTTTACGCGTCGAGTTCGTCCGTTTACGGCAACCAAGAAAAGACGCCGTTCTCGACCGACGACCGCGTCGACGAGCCGATTTCGCTTTACGCCGCGACGAAAAAGGCGAACGAACTCCTCGCGTACTCGTATTCGCATCTGTACGGGATTCCGGCGACCGGGCTGCGCTTCTTTACCGTGTACGGCCCGTGGGGACGCCCGGATATGGCGGCGTTCATTTTCACGCGTAAAATCTTTAACGGCGAACAGTTGCAGATTTTCAATCACGGCGATATGTTACGCGACTTCACTTACGTCGACGACATTGTGCAAGGGATTGAAAATATGCTCTGCAATCCGCCGAAGCCGAACGCAAAGGGCGACCGCGCCAAGGTTTATAACATCGGCAACAACAAGCCGGAGAAACTGCTCGATTTCGTCGACACGTTGGAGCGCTTGATTCAACGACCCGCGCATATCGACTTCAAACCGATGCAAGCTGGCGACGTTTACCAAACGTTCGCGGACGTTTCGGAACTCGAACGCGATTTCGATTTCCGCCCGAACACGCCGATCGAAGTCGGGTTGGCGCGCTTCGTCGAGTGGTACCGCGAGTACTATAAGATTGTCGACTAAACGCTTGAAACCGCGCGTTTTAGGATGCGAAAAGAAACCGCGCCGATTCGACGGGAAAGGTCGAGTCGGCGCGGTTTTTTACTAGAAACAACGTTTGACGTCGCGTCGTTTTTGCGTTGGAAACGCTTGTTTTACGTCGGTTGCGTTAAACGTTAGAAGCCGATTTTCTTCAGCCAAGCGGCGCAGCGTTCTTGCCAATCGGCGGCGTTCGGTTTGTCGTTCCAAAACATAAAGCCGTGCGGCGCGCCCGCGTAAATATGTAATTCGCAAGGAATTCCGAGTTTGCGCGACTTTTTGTAGACCTCGACCGAGCCGAGCGGCGAGTAAATGTCGGCGTCGCCGTGAACGAGGCAAAGGGGCGGCGTTTTCGCGTCGAAATGAAAATCGTTTAAAATTTTCGCGCCTTCGCCTTTATTGGCGTTCGGATCGGTCGCTCCGTCGGTCAGAACGTAAGCCGGATAGATCGGTATCGCGAAATTCAGGTTCGCGGGCGTTTGGTCGAGTTCGTCGACCGGTTCGTAAACCTCGGTTTCCGAATTGGTTGCGGCGAGAAGCGTTAAGCAAGCGCCGGCGGAATACCCTTGCGCGCCGATTTTGCTCGGGTCGATTCCGAGCTTCTCGGCGTTGGCGCGGAGGTAACGAATCGCGCGGCGGGCGTCTTGGAGCGCCGGAGCGTAAATCGGGCCCGACGCCGGACGCGGCGCGCGATAAACGAGAACGGCGGAGACGTAACCTTTGGCGTTCCAGAACTTAGCGTTGGGGATTCCTTCTTCGCCGTAAAAGCAGGTATTGAAACCGCCGCCGGGAATCGTCAAAACGCAAACGTCGGACGTTTTCTTTTCCGGTTGAAAAATAAGGAGATACGGCATCGTAACGCGTCGCGCGGAACCGGCGGGGTTTTCGACGTTCGGCTCGCGAACCGTTTCGCCGGGGGCCAAATCGGGCCAAAGTTCGACTTTTTCTTGAGCCGAAACTTGCGCGGCGCCGATAAGAGCCGCCGAAAAAAACGCGACCGACGCCAACGTTTTTAACATTTTTAACAAGGAAGTCGTTTGCATCGAAGGACTTTCGTTAAATAATGACGAAAAGTGAAGGAAGAGCGCGACGAAATGTCGAGCAAACGGAAACCGCCGCTCGGGGATTGCAACGGCGGGGATAAACGTTTGAGTTTCGACGTTTGCGTCGCGTTAAAAACGTTGCGGAACGACGCGGCGTCAATCGAGCGGCTTGTTCCAAGGACGAATCGAAACGCGGCGGAAGAAAATCTCGAAACCTTCCGATTGCAACTGGATGCGACCGGACGTCGGCTTCAAGTTGTACGCGCGGTTGACGAACTTGCCGTTGAGGTAAACCTCCATAACGTCGCCGACGGCGTAAATAACGAGTTCGTTCCAATCGCCGGCGCGGTCGACGTCGAGCGGGCCTCGGAAATTCCGTTCGTTCTTCCAGTTAGGCGAACGGCCGAGCCATTGGATAACGCCGTCCGAGTTGGCGCGAATCGTTTCCGGCTTCCCATTTTTCGGGTCGAAAACGCGACCGCCAGGGCGCTTCACGACGTCGCCGGTCGCCTCTAAACCGTCTTGCGGTTGCGCGACGACGCAAATGTCGCCAATTCCGCCTTCGACTAGGTTCGCTTGAATCGAGCGGGCCCAAAGTCCGGCAAAACCGTTGTCCGGGCCGTTCGCGTGAATCATCACGCCGGAGTCGCGAGCGCCGCGGCGGTCGGCGGGCGTCGTTTTGTCGCCCCATTTGAATTCGACGGTAAGTCGATAATTTTCAAAACTTTCGAGCGTCGAAAGACCGCCCCAATCCTCGCCGCCGATTCGGAGAACGCCGTCCTTGACCGAGAAAACGCCTTCCGGGTCGTCGGTTTCGCTCTTCTTCAGGAAGACGCGCCAACCGTCGAGGTTTTCGCCGTTGAAGAGGAAGGTTTCGTTCGCGGCGTCGTCGATGACTTTGAGCGCGATCGGAATATAACCGTTGTCAAACAAGCGTTTGTAAGTGTATTCGCAGTCGACGCGGAAAGTCGAGCGACCGTCTTTCCCTTTCGGTTTGCCGTTGGCGAGGCCGGTTTGGTCGGAGACAAAAACGCGCTCGTTTTCCGGGTCGTTTTTCAAAATCAGCATCACGTGCCCGTCGTAATTGACGTGCATAACGACCGCGTCCGCCGGTTTCAGTTGAGCGTAGGCGGCTTTCATCGTCTCGTAACCCGCCTCTTTAACGATGTTAGGCGTCGAGTCGTAAAAGTTGAGCGGGTAGTCGCCGACCGGAACGACTTCTTTCGGGCGGTCGGGAATCATTCGGCGCGTCAGGAGGGCCGGGAGGTTCGGGTCGACTTGCCGCCAAGCGTTCGAAACGGACGCGGAGCAGTCGGAACCGAAGTAGCCTTCGCGGTCGCAAGGGCCGACGTAAACGCGTTGACCGTCGATCGTTTCGATTTGCGTTTCGAACGACGCAAGGTTGTGATTGCGTTGGAATTGCGTGTACGGCAAGCCGTAATATTTTTCGCCCTTCTTGAAGACGAAACCGGAACCGTTCCAGTATTCGATATCTTCTTTCGGCGTCCATTCGACGCTCGCGGCGGCGCGCATATAGTCGACGACTTTCGAGCGCAACTCCGCTTCTTTAGGGTTTTTAGAAGCGGCGATCGCTTCGTCGTCGGCGAACGCGGGGAGGGCGCCGAGCGCTAAAATTAGGAGCGGCGAAAAAAAACGGGAAACGGACATAACACTCTTTCTTTAAAATGGTTAGGTCGGTGAATTAAAAAGGAAAAACAACGGAAAAAACGAATATGACACGGCGTCAATCGAGCGGGAGGAGCGAAACGTTGCGGAAGAAAATTTCGGCGCCTTCCGATTGCAGCTGGATTTTGCCGGCGGTCGGTTTCAGGTTGTAAACGCGGTTGACGAAAACGCCGTTGACGTAAAACTCGGCGGCGTCGCCGATAGCGTAAATCGTCAGCTCGTTCCAATCGTTCGGGCGGTCGACGTCGTTCGGGCCGCGGAAACCTTTGACGTCGCGCCAGTCGGGGGAGCGGCCGACCCATTGGAAACAGCCTTGGGCGTTGTCGGTTATCTCGACCGGTTCGCCGCCTTCGCGAACGCAAATTTTGGCGTCGCCGCGCTTTACGACGTCGCAGGTCGCCGCGATTCCGTCGTTCGGGCCGCCGACGATCCAAAAGTCGCCGACGCCGCCTTCGATCACGTTCGCCTCGACCGAGCGCGCCCAAACGCCGCCGAAACCGTCGCCCGGGCCGAACGAATGGAACAAAACGCCGGAATCGCGGGCTTTATCGGCGCGAGCGCCCCAAGTTTCGTCGCCCCATTTGAACTCGACCGTCAGTCGGTAATTCGAGTAGGAGCCGACCGTCGTAAGGCCGCCGTACATTTCGCCGCTAACGCGAAGCGCGCCGTCTTCGACGCTAAAAACGCCTTTAGGATCGGAAGCGCCGAGACCGCGAACGCAAACTTCCCAACCGTCGAGGTTTTCGCCGTTGAAGAGCGGGATTTCTTTCGCGTCGTCGGCGACTTCGGCGTCGAACGCGGCGCGCAGGTCGGCGGGAGCGTCGGCCAAGGCGGGAAAAGCGGAAAAAAAGGAAAAAGCGGGGCAAACGGCGAGCGTGAGCGAGAGAAACGCGGGGAAAAGACGGCGACGAACGGACATTGCGCGACTCCTTGGGGAAAACGAACGATTGTCGTTGGACAAAACGGTTCCGGCGGAAGCGACGACGCGCGGTCGACGGGCGCCGACGCTGAAAACGCCGCTTCGGAAACGTCTATAGTATAAAGGGCGAAACGGCGAAAAACAACCGATTTTTGAAGTTCCGGCGGCGGCGCGAAGGAATTTAATATTCGTTTAATCGGCGTAATCGTTAAAATCGGCAAAGTCGGCCCTCGCATCGGGACGGCGGTCGCGACTAAAAACGGGAAAAAAAGGAGGAAACGCGGTTTCAACGGGCGAAAAAGCGCAATTTAGTCGATAGAAAGATGGGACGGGGCGAGAACGTCCGGCGAAGGAACGCTTGACGGGGAACGGACGTTTGGATTGCAAGGAGCGAAAAATGTTGGAAAATTTGATTGTCGGGGCGCTTGTCGTCGCTTGTTTGATTTACGTCGTTTACCGGGCGCGGCGGACGTTCAAGTCGAACGGTTGCGGCTGCGGTTGCGGAGGCGGCGCGGAGAAGAAAAGTTGCGGTTGCGCGGGTTGCAACGGTTGCGACGGCGACGAAAACGAGAAATCGACCGGTTGCGGTTGCGGACGTTCGAAATAGTCGGCGGCGTTGAACGGGTCAAGTGAAACGGCAAGTCGCCTTGGAAGTCGACGCGGAAATGAGTTTCCGTTTTGAAGTCGATTAAAATTTGATTTTGTTAAAGCGCGAAAAAGAATATTAGCGCCGAAAAAACAATTCTTGTCGTCATTGTGTTGGCTTGGCCGGCGGGGAAGGAGGGCCGCGATTAAAATAAAAGCGTTAATATCGGAAAAAACGGTAAAATTTGCGTCGCGACGGGAAAACGAACGCGACGCCGACGTTGCGATAAAGGGAATTTAACGATGAAAACGATTTTACGTCGTCGATCGCGTTAGTTTTTGCGGTATCCGAGCGATTTCAGGACGGAAAGCGCCTCTTCGTAACTGACGGCGCGGCGACGGTGAACGAGTCGGAATTTTTCGAGCGCTTCGGCGAATTCTTGCGCGTCTTTATGCTTCTCTTCGAGCGTCGCGGTCGTCGCCCGGCGTTCCGCTTCGAAATCGTCGTCGTCATACGTCGCCCAATCGGGGCAAAATCGAGCGCCGCGAGCGACGGCGGAATCGATAAAATCGGTAAAGTTGTTAAACAGGTTTTGTTTCATTTTTGCGCTCCTTTCAAAACGGTCTTCCTCGACGCGGAAATCGAGCCTCTTCTTGCGAAAATATACGTCGTAAAACGACGACGCGGCGAAAAAAACGAGCGTCGACGCCAACTTTTGTAAAATTTTCCGTTTTTTTGCATTTTTCGAGCGCGGCCTCTCTTGCAACTTTGCGGCTTTCGTTTACCTTAACGTTAAAAGAAACGTTTGGAGAAGAAGGGCGCTTTGCAGGGGTTGCGTTGAAAGCGCGTTTGACGACGACTTTGCCGTTTAAACGTCGAATAACGGAACGCCGGAACGCCGCGTTCGAGTCGACGCGTCGAAGGGGTGCGACGAGCGCGGCCGGTTTTAACGGTTGCGACGGTTGCAACGGCAAGCGTTGGAGTCGCGAACTTTGCGTCGCCGCTTAAAAAGCGAATTTGCGCTAAAAAAGGCTAAAATCGGCAAGAAAAAGAACGCTTTTTTCCCGATTTGGGAGCGCGTCGCCTTAAACTTTTCTCCGAATCGTTTAAAATAAAAGCGGCGGCTTTTGCGTCGACGAGTTTTGCGGCTCGACGGCGTTCGGCGGCCGAGCTTTCGTCAGCGCGCTTCATTTGTTTGCGTCGCGGTTTTGCGAGAACGTCGCGAATCGGCTTTTTCGAGCGTTTCGCGGAGACGTAAAAACGAAAGACGAACGAACGGCGCAATTTTAGCAGGAGTTATTTCACTATGTCGAAGAAAAACGATAATCAAGCGCAAAACGCGACCGGCGAGGCGACTCGTCGCGATTTCTGCCTCGGCGCGGTCGGGGCCGGAGTCGGCGTCGCGGCGCTGGCCGTTCCGGTTTGCGCCGGAGCGAAGATGGCGCTCTATCCGCTTCAACAGGAAGGCCTTTCCGGCAAAGAATACGAACTGACGACGCTCGACGCGCTCGACGAAACGCCGCGTCAGTTCGT
>JAFSFF010000073.1 GCA_017435375.1 Thermoguttaceae bacterium | reverse complement strand
GAGCGCGCCGTTGAGGAAAGCGTCGAAGGGCGTCGCGCTCGACGCTCCGTCCGGAACGCGCCAAGCGAGGGAATTCAGTTTGTTTTTCGGGGCCATCGGGAATACTCGAACCGGGGCAAGCCGGATAATCTCGCGGAATGAAATGCAAAAAAACGACAATAGCGGGACGCCGTCCGCCGGAAACCGCGAAACGGCGCCGCGTTCCTCAAAAACGCGAACGGTCGCGTTTGCGGGACGAACGGGAAACGAGCGCCGTCGTCCTTCTCGGGAACGCCCTTTATTATACCGTTTTTTGCGCGAAAGAACAACGAAAAAAACGCGGAACGAAATTTTCGCCGTTTTTTTCTTAAGATTTCGACGATTTTTTCGAATCCGAAAACTTTTTGGGCTGTTTAATGGAGACGGAAATTTTTTAATAAAATAGAAATTGAATAACGGTTGATTTTGGCGAAAGAAAAAACGCCGCGTCGTTCCGAACGGTCGAACGTTCGAGCGGCGCGGCGGGGATTTGAAGGACGAAACGACGCGGCGCTAACGCCGGACGTCGCCGATTCGGAGCGCGTCAGGACGACAATTTCGCTTGGAACGCGGCGTCCTTGGCGGCGATTTTGTCGACGAGTTTGCGTTTGAAGTCGTCGTAAGCGGCGGCGAGCGTTTCGTCGGAGAGCGCGAGGATTTGAACGGCGAGAAGCCCGGCGTTGCGCGCTCCGCCCGAACCGGTTCCGACCGTCGCGACCGGAACGTCGCCCGGCATTTGAACGGTCGCGAGGAGGGAGTCGAGCCCGCCCATCATGTCGGTTTTAACGGGAATCCCGATCACCGGCAACGGCGTGTGCGACGCGACGACGCCCGCCAAGTGCGCGGCGCCCCCCGCGGCGGCGATAATAACGCGGAGGCCCCGACTTTTCGCCGTCGACGCGTATTCGAGAACCTTGTCCGGCGTGCGGTGCGCGCTCATCACGTGAATTTCGTACCCGACGCCGAACTCGTCGAGGGCCTTGGCGACGCCGTTGATTTTGTCCCAATCGCTATCGCTGCCCATCAAAATCCCGACGCGGAGAGTTTTTTCGCTCATTTTAGTTTCCTTTATTGAAAAATGGTTGATTTTTGGCTTGTTCGGAAGGGGAACGGGAGGCGGAAAGACCCGAAGTCGCGCCGCTCGACCGCCGGTTTCAAGAGCGGGAACGTCGATTTTTCGCCGTTTTTGTCAATATATATTAATGAACGCGTTAAAGCGCTTTCTCGACGGCGGCGGAAAACGGGCCCGAACGACGAACGCGCCGTCGCGGAGGCGGCTTTTTTTCTCGTTCGACGTTCGCGATCGAAAAAACGCTTGAATCGCCGAACGCTTCGCGGTAAAATAAACCCGTTCGTCGCGTTCATTGTATAAAAAAAACGCGATTTCGCAACGAGGGCCGCAAAAATCGACGCGAAAACGGTTGAAACGGCGAACAATGTTGAAAATCGCCGCCGAAAATAACCGTCGAACGCGGTTAAAACGGTTAGAATAGCGGAAAAGGCGAAAATAGAGAAAAAGGAGCCGAGAAAAATGACGTTGAAACGCAATTTGAAAACGCGCCGTTCGCTTCGTTGGGCGACGCTCGCCGGGGCCGCGCTCGCGGTTTCGCCGTTGATTTCGCCCCTTTCGCCGCTTTCGTCGACGCTTGCCGACGAAGCGCCGGTCGAAAAGGGAACGCCGAAAGCGCCCGCTTGGATTCTCAACAACGGCCCGGACGTCGCCGACGCGAACGTCGGGCAAGCGGAACTGCGCGTCGAAGCCGGTTTGACGACGATGCGCGTTCGCGGAACCGACGCGACGTTCTCGCTTCCGATCGACGAAGACGCCCGGTTCGCGGCGGCGGAGCGGCCCTTTTTCGCGTTGCGGTACAAGATCGAGTCCGATAAAAAAGTCGGCGGGATTTTCTTCACAACCGACGAATTGACGGCGCTTTCCGACAAGAGCTTCTCGCAGTTCCCGGTCGTTTGCGACGGCGTTTGGCGCGATTTGATCGTCGATATGCGGACGTACCCGCATCAAAATTGGAAGGGCGTCGTTACGTCGTTCCGACTCGACGCGACGAACCCGAGTTCGCCCGGCTCGACGATTTCGCTCTCCCGACTCGGCTTCTTCCCGAGCGAAGAGGCGGCCAAAGCGTTCCTCGCCGAAGCGAACGACGCGCCCGATTATTCCCGCCCGGCGACCCTCGACGCGCCGCTCCAAAAGTGCGAAATTCCCGGCGGAACGCTCGCCGACGGTTGGGATCGCGCCGATTACCTCCTGCAAAACGCCGAGGAAGCGCCGAAAACGATCGCCGCCGGAGCGCGCCCGGAAACGCTTGTCGTCGTTCGAGTTGGAGAGGAAAACAAAGGCGCCGCGCTCCTTTCGTCGACGACGCGGCTCGGTTTTACGACGTTCCAAGCGACCGCGCCGGGGCCGTATCGCTTGACCGTTTCGGAGGAGGCCGCGTCGTTGACCGACGTCGCCGGGCGTCCGGACGAGCGGGCGATTCGATTCGCCGTCGCTCGCGGCTTTTTCGCCGTCGACGAGAAAACCGCGTTCCGCCCGGACGCGGCGACGACCGACGCGGAGAAGACGGCGCTTTGCGAACGCGCGGCGAAATTCGGCGTCGACGTTTCCGGCTTGAAAGCGGCGCTCGAAACGGCGTCGACCCGGGCGCAAGCGGCGGTTTGCGTCGCGGAGGCGGTCGAACGCTTCCTCGGCGTTTGGGTCGATTCGCCCTTCGACGCCGCTTATTTCGGGCGCGAACGGCTCCGAATCGGCGCTTGGGGGAACTTCCGACCCGGCGACTTTAACGACGAATATATGCGGACTTACGCCGATTGCGGATTCGACTTTTTGATCGCGATGCCGGGCGTTCCGACGCAAAAACTCCTGCAAACGGCGGCGCGACGCGGCGTCGAGGTTTACGTCAACGACGGCGGCTTTGAGAACCCGGAAACTGCGACCGCCGAATATTGCGATTGGCCGAATTACGGCGGGCATTATATCGTCGACGAGCCCGGTTCCGACGCTTACGACGAACTCGCCGCGACGTCGAAGCGGTACTCCGACGCGACCGGCAAAGTCCCGTATATCAACCTCTTGCCGATGTACGCCAACGACGCGCAGCTGAAATACGGGGCCGGGGCCGCCGCGATCGAGTATTACGACGTCGACCCGAACGTTTACCGCCGTTACTGCGAAGATTTCTGCAAAAAGTTCGACGTCGATTACATTTGCACCGACATTTACCCGCTCAACTGGGTCGGCGGCAAGAAGGTTACTTACCAAGATTACGTCGAGTCGATCAACGCGATCGCGACCGTCGCCCGCGAATACGACAAAGAATTTTGGTGTTTTATTCAAACGTTCGCTTGGACGAACGGCAAGCGCACCCCGACCGAAGCGGAGTACCGTTGGCAATGTTACTCGATGCTGTCGTTTGGTTGCAAGTGCATTCTTTGCTGGACTTACGCCGGTTATAATCCGAAGTTCCCGTCGTTGGTTGACGTCGCGAGCCGCAAATCGACCGCTTGGTACGAAGCGCGCCCGGTCTTCCAAGAGTTGCGGCGGCTCTCCGACGAATACGTCAAGTACCGCAACGTCGGAGCGTTTACGCACAACTGCAGCGACGCGACGCCGTATTTGAAAATGAAGAACGAATACAAGAATTTTGAAACGATTCGCGAGATCCGTTGCGAAGAACCGCTTCTCGTCGGCTGTTTCGAGCGCAAAGACGGGCCCGGAACGGCGTTCACTTTGGTGAATATGGCCGACTTCGAAGCGAATCGCGGCGCGACGGTTCGGCTCAAACTCGACGGAACCGCGACCGCTTGGACGCGCGGCGTCCCGACGACGGTCGAGCCGGACGCGGACGGTTTCGCGAACTTTTACCTCGCGCCGGGCGAAGGCGTCTTTGTAACGGTCGCGCCGTAAAATCGGCGAAACGGACGGTTTGCGCGGTTTAGGAAAACGACGCAAACCGCTTCGACGCTTAAAAAACGGCAAAACGGCGAAACGACGCAAGGTTTAACGGCGGCGTTTCGTCGTTTTTGCGTTATCGTTAGCCTTTGTCGCCCCTTGACGACGCCGGGAAGCGCGTCTATAATCGGAAAGATTAAACGGCGCGAGCGTTGGAAGCGCGTCGGCAAGCGGCGAACAACGTCGGAAAAAACGGAGAAAAACGAAAGACGATGAGAACGGTCGATTTGTTCGCCGGGTGCGGCGGGTTGTCGTTAGGTTTTGCGCGGCAAGGGTTTAACGTCGTCGGCGCGTTCGAGTTTTGGCCGACCGCCGCGGCTTGTTACCGAGCGAACTTCGAGCATCCGGTTTCCGAAACCGACCTCTCCGACGTCGACGCGGCGGTCGCCGAGATTCGCGCTTTCGAGCCGGAGACGATTATCGGCGGGCCGCCTTGCCAAGATTTTTCGCAAGCCGGGAAACGGGTCGAAGCGGAGCGCGCCAACCTGACCGAGTGTTTCGCTCGCGTCGTTTCGGAGATTCGCCCGCGCTGTTTCGCGATGGAGAACGTCGAGCGGGCCCGGCTCAGCAAGGCGTTCGCGTCGGCGCGCAAACTCTTTAAAGACGCGGGTTACGGATTGACGGAAGTCGTCCTCGACGCGAGCCGTTGCGGGGCGCCGCAGAAACGCAAGCGCTTCGTTTGCTTGGGGATTCAAGGCGTCGAAGACGGGTTCGCGACCGAAATTATCGAGTCGCGCCTCTCGAAGAAACCGACGACGGCGCGCGATTATTTCGGCGAATCGCTACCGTTCGAGTATTATTATCGGCACCCGCGCAATTACAACCGTCGCGCCGTTTTTTCGGTCGACGAACCGGCCCCGACGATGCGCGGCGTCAACCGGCCCGTTCCGAAGGGGTACCCGGGGCATCCGAACGACGCTTGTTCTCTCGCCGAACGACCGGAAATTCGGGCGCTGACGACCGCCGAACGCGCGCAATTTCAGACGTTTCCGGTCGATTTCCGCTGGGTCGGGACGAAAACCGACGCGGAGCAGATGATCGGGAACGCCGTTCCGGTCAAGTTGGCCGAGTTCGTCGCCGAAACGTTGCGACTCGCGCTCGAAAAAGCGGAGAACGCGAAGAAAACGGCGGAATAGGAGCATCGCGCAAACTTTAACGGCGGCGAGAAATACGAAAACCGGCGTCGCGCTCGGTTCCGACGAAGGAACGGGCGCGGCGCCGGTTCGTTTTTCGACGTTTTTCGCGTCTTGTTAACGCTTTTTTAACGCGGTTTAACGGTTCGCGTTACTTTTTCGCGATTTTGCTCCAAGAATCGCGCAGCGACGCGGCGCGGTTGAAGACCGGTTTTTCCGGCGTCGACGCTTTGTCGAGCGCGAAATAACCGACGCGTTCGAATTGGTAACGCTCGTCGAGCGTCGCGTCGGCGAGGGCCGGTTCCAGCTTCGCGTCCGAAATCACCGTCAACGAATCCGGGTTGAGGTAATCTTTGTAATCGCCGGTATTTTGCGGATCGTCCGGGTTCGGGACGCTAAATAAGCGGTCGTAAAGGCGAACTTCGGCGTTCAGCGCCGTCGCCGCGTCGACCCAGTGAATCGTCCCTTGGACTTTGCGCCCGTCCGCGCTTTGGCCGCCGCGCGTTTCCGGGTCGTAATCGCAGTGAACCTCGACGACGTTCCCGTCCGCGTCCTTGACGCAATTTTTGCACGTTACATAGTAAGCGTAACGCAAACGCACTTCCTTGCCCGGCGTCAAGCGGAAATATTTCTTCGGCGCGTCTTCCATAAAGTCGTCGCGCTCGATGTAAAGCGTTTTCGAGAACGGGACTTCGCGCGTTCCGTCCGCTTCGTTTTCCGGGTTGTTGACGGCGGTCAGCGTCTCCGTTTGGCCCTCCGGATAGTTGTCGATAACGAGCTTGATCGGGTTCAACACCGCCATTCGACGGAGCGCCGACTTGTTCAAAACCTCGCGGAGGCTGTTTTCAAGGACGGTCGCTTCGATCGTGCTGTTAAACTTCGCGACGCCGATCGTTTGGCAGAAGAGACGAATCGCTTCCGGCGTGTAACCGCGGCGGCGGAGACCGCAAATCGTCGGCATACGCGGGTCGTCCCAACCGGCGACGTAACCGCCCTTGACGAGTTCGATCAGCTTGCGCTTGCTCATGACGGCGTAAGTCAGGTTCAGGCGCGCGAACTCGATTTGTTGCGGACGATAAACGCCGAGTTCGTTCAGGAACCATTCGTAAAGCGGGCGGTGATGTTCGAATTCGAGCGTGCAGATCGAGTGCGTGATTCCTTCGATCGAGTCTTCGAGACCGTGCGCCCAGTCGTACATCGGGTAGATGTTCCACTTCGTCCCTTGACGATGGTGCGGGGCGCGGACGATGCGGTACATCACCGGGTCGCGCATATTGAAGTTCGGCGACGCCATATCGATCTTAGCGCGGAGCGTTTTCGAGCCGTCCGGGAACTCGCCGTCGCGCATCCGTTGGAAGAGGTCGAGGTTCTCTTCGACGGAGCGGTCGCGCCAAGGGCTCGGTTTGCCCGGCTCGGTCGGCGTTCCGCGGGTTTCGCGGATTTGGTCGGCGGTCAGGTCGCAAACGTAAGCCTTACCCTTCTTAATGAGTTGGACGGCGTACTCGTACATTTGCTCGAAGTAGTCCGACGCGAAGAAGAGGCGGTCTTCCCAATTCGCGCCGAGCCAAGCGACGTCTTCCTTGATCGATTCGACGTACTCGACGTCTTCCTTCGCCGGGTTCGTGTCGTCGAAACGGAGGTTGAAGAGGCCGCCGTATTCCTTGGCCAAACCGGAGTTTAAAACGATCGACTTCGCGTGTCCAATGTGCAGGTAGCCGTTCGGTTCCGGGGGAAAACGCGTGTGAACGCGGTTTCCGAACTTGCCGGTGCGATTGTCTTCTTCGATGATTTGCTCGATGAAGTGGAGCGAACGGGCCTTTTCCGGGGCGGCGTTCGGGTCGAGATTTTCCGGGTTTTGCGTCGTCATGCGATGACTCCTTCGCGCCGTCGAGCGGGGCGATTTGGGCTTTGAGCCGGTTAAAATAGGGGTTTTCGGTTAATTGGGGAGCTAGGAAAGGCGTTGGGGACGCGGCTTCGAACTCAACGAGCGTCGAGCGCGGCGCGGACGGCGGCGATAAAAGCCGGGTTCGAACCGCAACAACCGCCGACAAAGGACGCGCCCTCGGCGACGACTTTCAACGCTTCGGCGGCGAAACCTTCCGGCGTTTGGTCGTAAACGGTCGCGCCGTCGACCATCTTCGGGAGGCCGGCGTTCCCCTTCATCCAAAGCGGAAGGGACGTAACGGCTTTCATTCGCGAACAAATCTCGACGAACGTTTCGATTCCGCGTCCGCAGTTCGAACCGACCGCGTCCGCGCCCGCTTCCTCCGCCGCTTGCGCGAACGATTCCGGCGTCGCGCCCATCATCGTGCGGTCTTTTTTCTTGCCGCTGTCGAACGTGCCGGACGCGACGACGAGAAGACCGAGCGACTTGGCCGCCTTCACCGCGAGCGCCATTTCTTGCGGGTCGCTCGACGTTTCGACGACGACGCCGTCCGCGCCGCCCGCTTTTTGCGCTTCGATCTGCTCGACGAACGCGGCGTAAACCTCTTCCGGCGAAACGTCGCCGAGCGCGAGCATAACGCCGGTCGGGCCGACCGACGCGAGAACGCGAACCTTGCGCCCGACCGCTTCCGAAGCGGCTTCTTTCGACAATTCGACGCCGCGACGGTTGATCTCCGCGACTTTGTCGGCGGCGTTATGATTCGCCAAAACGAAGCGCGACGAGCCGAACGTGTTCGTCAAAATAATATCGGAACCGGCGTCGACGTAAGACTTCGCGACCGCCTTGACCGCGTCCGGATTGTCGAGGTTCCAAAGGTCGGGGTGCGCGCCGAGCGGGAGACCGCGCTTTTGGAACTCCGTGCCCCAACCGCCGTCGATCAGGAGCGGGCCGTCGGACAGCCAGTTTTGCAACGTTTCGTTTTGCATTGGGATTGCCTTTTTGGGTTCGCGAGCGTCGCGGTCGTTCGGCGCGTCGTCGCCTTGTCGTCAAATCGAATTTTTGTCGATAATATTAATATTAAGGGAGGGGAAAACGCCCTTGACCGAGCGCGGCGACCGGAACGGCGAACGCGAAAAACGTCGACGCCGTTTTCCTTGCGCGTCGGAATATTCTTATTATAACGTTTTGTCAAGAAAGCAAAGGAGGGACTTCTTTTTTTGAAGAAATCCCTTCGCGCTTTTCGACGGCGAGTTCGCGGCGACTGGGTGGAGACGTCGCCGAAATTTTCGCTCAATAAACGCCGACGCTGCCGGGGGCGAAACCGCCGCTCGTCGTTTGCGGTTGGTAGTGGACGCCGGAGTAGGCGTC
>JAFSFF010000072.1 GCA_017435375.1 Thermoguttaceae bacterium | reverse complement strand
TCGAAACGCTCGACGCTCCCGACGCCGCGATACGACAAACTGCCCCGTTGGCGCGGTTTCAACCTCCTCGAAAAGTTTATGGTTTACGACAATAAACCGTTCCGCGAGGACGACTTCCGCAACATCGCCGACCTCGGCTTCAACTTTGTCCGCCTCCCGATGGACTACCGCTGCTGGATCGTCGACGGCGACCGGAAACGCTTCAACGAAAAGACGCTCGTCGAGATCGACAAAGCGGTCGAATACGGCGACAAATACGGCGTTCACGTCTGCATAAACTTTCACCGCGCGCCCGGTTACACCGTCGCCAACCCGCCGGAAAGGCCAACCGTTTGGAAGGACGCCGAGACGCTCGCCGTTTGCGCCGAACATTGGCGGGTCTTCGCGAAGCGGTACGCGGGTTACCCGAACGAACTCGTCAGCTTCAACCTCTTCAACGAGCCGGACGGCTGTTCCGACGACGAGTTTATGAAGGTCGTTTCGACCGTCGTCGACGCGATTCGCTCCGAAGACGCCGACCGGCTGATCTCCTGCGACGGCCTCGGATACGGCACGCGGCCTTATTTGCCGCTCGCGAAACTCCGCGTCGCGCAGGCGACTCGCGGCTACGCGCCGATGGAAGTGTCGCACTGCGGGGCAAGTTGGGTAAACCACAAAGACTTTCCGGCCCCGCGTTGGCCCGGCGTCTCGCATAACGCGCTTATGCCGCAGCCGAATAAAGGCGGGCTTTCCGAAGGCGTTCGCAAGCCTTGGACGGTCGACGGCCCCTTCCCGAACGACGCGACGCTCCGTTTGCGCGTCGGAACGGTCTCGGTCGCGGCGGAAATCGTCGTCGAGGCGGACGGACGCGAGATTTTGCGACGGCGTTTCGTCCCCCAAGGCGGCAAAGGCGAATGGAAAGAGGCCGTTTTCGTCCAAGCGTATAACGTTTATCAAAACGTGTACGATCTCGATTTAACGGTCAAAATTCCGAACGGCTCGAAGCGGCTGACGGTCGCGAACGTCGACGGCGACTGGGCGACGATCACCGAAATCGCCGTTTCCGCGCCGAACGTCGCCGAAGTCGTTTCCGAAGGCGGGCCCGATTGGGGCGCGAAAGAGCCGACGACGTTCAAGTACGCGGTCGAAAACGGGAACGCGTCGCTGACCGGCGGCGTTATGAAAGACCGCGCTTGGCTGAAAAAGACTTGCGTCGAACCTTGGCAAGAGGCGGAAAAACACGGGATCGGCGTGATGGTCGGCGAGTTCGGCGCGTACAACAAAACGCCGATCGACGTCGTTCGCCGCTGGATGGAGGATATGCTGCTCAACTGGCGCGAAGCCGGTTGGGGTTGGGCGCTTTGGAACTTCCGCGGTTCGTTCGGGATCGCCGACAGCGGACGTTCCGACGTCGATTACGAAGATTGGCGCGGGCTCAAACTCGATCGCGAGACGCTTAAACTCCTTCAAAAGTATTGATTTTAACGGCGGCGCAAATGGGGCGAAAAGGGCGAAAAGCGAAATGTCGGCGCTTTAAATATTTTAAACGCCTTAGGAGTTTTCAGCGCTTTAGAAGTTTTGGGCGCTTTAGACGTTTTACACGCCGCCCTCGCCCCGTTCCGACGCTAAAAAAGAACGCCGCGCGCTCGATAAAAAGAGCAAGCGGCGTTAAAATGGAGGTTTTGCGCAAACCGCGACGGGAAAACCGGCGTCAAAACGCGAACTTCGTTTTGAAGTAGAGCGCGGCGTCCGGGCTGTAATCGGCGCGCCAATACCGCCCTTCGAGGCTTTCGACGTCGAAATCTCGCGAGAACGTCGTTCCGAGTTCGGCGGCCCAACGGAGCCCGGCCTCCGCTTTTTTCTCGACGCCGAGCGAGAGCCGAACGTCGCTCCGTTCGAGTCGGGCGTCGGTTCCCCAATCGGTTTCGAAAACGGCGTCGTTCGCGTCGAACGCAAACCCAAGATAGCCCCAATACGTCGCGTCGGAACGGCTCCAACGTTCGATTTTGCGCGAAACTTTCGGCGCCGGGAACATAACGTCGACGACCCAAAGATCGTTCGGTTTCCAAGTCGCGCCGATAATCGGGAATATATCGTAATCGCCGGAGTTCGTGTAAGCCAACCCGAACGCCCATTTCAGCCGCTCCGAGTACGTCCAAAGCGCGACGCCGGAACCGAAAACGTTCAAACCTTCCGAATTGGTCGACTTTCCGTCGCTGTTCCAATTCAGCCCGAGCGCGACGTCGAACGTCCAGCGTTCCGATTTTGGAATAACGTAATGGAACGTCGCGCCGCTCGAGATAATCCCGAGCGAATCGGAGCCGACCGCCCAATCGGGAACGTCGTACTGCCGCCAACGGACGCTCGGGGTCGCAAGGATAAAATGCCCCGCTTTCGGCGACGGGAAACCGAACGTCGCGTTCGCGCCGAGCCCGACGAAGCCAAAATCGCCCGAAACGAGATCGAAATCGACGTTGGCGCCGCGGTACATGCGCCCGATATTCGCCGTCGCCGACGAAATATTGGCGGCGAACCCCGGTTGCGGCGTCGCGTCGGCGGAGAGGCCGGAGTCGAACGACCGTTCGCTCGAATCGTCGACGGCGTAAATCGGCGCGGGCTCGAACGTCGGTTCCGAAAACGTCGGGACGCCGGAATCGCCGGAAACTTGGGGCGTTTCCGCAAATTCGGTCGTCGGCGCGACGGAAACGCTCGGATACTCGTCGGCGGCTAAGGCTGAAGTCGCGACAAACGCCGCGCTAAGAAAAAAGAAACCCAAACGACGTCGGTTTCTAACGGGAAAAAATCGGTTCGTCGGCAAGCGCTCGGCTCCTTTTGTCGGGCGCGTCGCCGTCGAAACGAACTCGCGACGCGATAAAACGGTTAAAACGGGAATATCTGCGGAAAACGGTCTCTTCAAAAACTACCGTCCCTATCGATATTATCGTCAAAAACCGTTCGAGCGTTAAAATTTTACGGCGAGTTGTCGTTTTTTTTCGCAAAATTCCTTCCCTTTTCGTCCGATTTACTGTATTTTGCCCGCTCGCCCCATTTCGCTTATTCGCCGTATTCCCTTTAATAAACTTTATGTCTCCTAAATTCCGCTTCGACGCGCTCCTAAAAATCCGAGAAAGCGAACAAAACGCGAAAAAAGACGCTTTTCTCGACGCGCAACGACGTTCGCAAGAGGCGCTCGCCGCGCTCGAAACGCTCGAACGCGCTCTTGCCGCCGAACGAAACAAGTCGCGAATTTACCGAACCGGCGCCGCGCTCGACCCGGCTTCTCTTCGCGCTCGGCAAGAAGAGCGTCGCCGACTCCTCGAACGCCGCGACGAAGCGCAAAAAATTTACGATATTCTTGCCGAAGAAACGGAAATCAAACGCGAAGAACTGAACGAAGCGATCAAAGAAGCGAAAGTGTTGCAAAAATTAAAGGAAAAGAACGAAGAACGCCGCCTCGAAGAAGAACGCAAACGCGCTCAAAAAGAACTCGACGAACAAGCGACGCGGCAAAAAATTTACGAACGCCGCCAACATTCGCAAGACGAAGAAGACGAAACGCGTTAAAATCGGCGATGTTTAACAGTTGCGACGACGTTAAAACCGGCAAAACGCGCCGATCCTGCCGACGACGTCCAATTTAACGCCGCCGTCTCGACAAATCGACGACGGAAAGGACGTTTGGCCGCCCTTCCGCCGCTTATTCCGCGTTCAAAAATCAATCGAACTCAATATCGTCGAGCGTCAATTTGGAATAATCGGTTCCGGCGCGTCCCAATTCGAGGTCTTCCAAAGTCGCTTTACGAACTTCGGGCTTTTTCGGCGTCGGTCGCGACGGGCCTTTCGCAATCCCGGCGCGTTCGAGCAACGACGACCCGAGAACGTTCGACTCCAAGTAATCGGACGGCGTTTCGCCGGGGTTCGCGCCGTTGGCGATCGGGTCGTATTCCAACGCGTAATCGTGTTTCGCGAACGAAATGCGAGCGCCGGGGTCGACGCGGCGGTCGCGCACTCGGACGCCGTCGACCGTCGTGCCGTTCGAGCTTCCCATATCGACCGCGTACCAATAGCCGTGCGCCAACACCAGCCGGCAGTGTTTCGACGAAACGTTCGAAAATCGCAACACAATATCGCAACTTTCGCTTCGCCCGACGATCAACTCTTCTTTCAGCAACGGAATTTCGTCGCCGCCTTTTAAGGGTTCCAACGTCCCGAACATCGACAAACCTCGCAAATTCAGAATATTTTGCCCGTTTTACTATCGTCGTCGCCCCGCGCCGCTTTTTTGCGCCGCGAGTCTTCCGACGTCGTTCTATTATACCGACGTTTTCCCGTCGCGCCAAGTCTTTTTTCGCAAAACGTCGTTTTTTTTCGAAATTTTCGCCCCGTCGCCCTCAAATCGCTCCGACGCGCTTTGAATCTTCCGTCGCGGCGTTATTAATAAGGGCAAAATTGAGAGGACGGCGTTTTCGGCCCTTGCGCAAACGGAAAAATCGAGTATCCTAAAGGAAAGCGTCTTGCGACGCGTCAACGCCGAAAACGGTTTTAACAAATAAAACAAGTAAGAGGATTGAAAGGATCGCAACGTGTCTTCCAACGAAAAACTCGCGACCGAATCGACGACCAACGGCGCTCAAACGATGACGAACGGCGCGAACATCGTCGTTCAAGCCCTTATTAATTGCGGCGTCAAAACGGTTTTCGCCTACCCCGGCGGCTTTAGCATCCCGTTGCACCAAGCGTTCACCCGTTATCGCGACCAAATCCGCGTCGTTCTCCCGCGACACGAGCAAGGCGGCGGGTTTGCGGCGCAGGGGTACGCTCGGGCGACCGGCGAAGTCGGCGTCTGTATGACGACGAGCGGCCCCGGGCTCACCAACATTATTACGAGCGTCGCCGACGCGAAGCTCGACAGCGTTCCGCTCGTCCTCATCGCCGGGCAAGTCAATTTGGCCGACGTCGGTTCCGACTCCCTCCAAGAAACTCCGACGACCGAGGTTTGCCGCTGCATCACGAAACACCATTACCTCGTGCAACGGGTCGAAGATTTGGCGCGCGTCGTCGACGAAGCGATTTTCGTCGCGAAATCGGGTCGTCCCGGCCCGGTGTTGATCGATATTCCGAAAAACCTGCAAGTCGAGCAATGTTACCCTAATTTCGCCGAACCGCGCAATTTGCCCGGTTACCCGAAAAAGAACCCGGAAATCGATTCGGAAGCGATTTGCGACGTCGTCGAGCGAATCAACGCGGCGAAACGTCCCTTAATTTTGTGCGGCGGCGGGGTCGTTTCGGCCGACGCTTGCGCTCTGCTCCGCAACGTCGTCGAGAAAACCGGAATTCCGGTCGCGACGACGATGACCGGTTTGGCCGGCTTCCCTCGCGACGACAAAAACGCCGTCGGAATGGTCGGGATGCACGGGACTTACGCGACGAATATGGCCGCTCGCGAATGCGATTTGCTCTTAGCGCTCGGCGTTCGTTTCAGCGACCGCGTCGTCGGCGCCCGCGGTTCCTTCGCCCCGAACGCCCAAATCCTCCATTTTGACGTCGATCCGTCCGAATTCAACAAAGTGAAAAAGGCGAAGCGAACGGTTCTCGGCGACCTGAAAGATTCGTTGGCGGCGCTCGACTCGGAATTGGCGCGTTCGTACAAGAGCGTCGATTTGAGCGAATGGCGCGAACGAATCGACGCTTGGCGCGCTTCGAAACCGGTTCAATATTCCTTTGACGAAGTGGAGAAAGCGGAAGACCTCATTACGCCGCAATACGCGATTTCGGAGTTTTCGAAAGCGACGCAAAATCTCGACACGATCGTTACGACCGGCGTCGGTCAACACCAAATGTGGACGACGCTCTTTTATCGTTTTAACAAACCGCGAACTTGGATTTCGAGTTGCGGACTTGGAACGATGGGGTTCGGGCTTCCGGCGGCGATCGGAGCGAAGGTCGCGCGCCCGGAAGCGCTTGTCGTCGCCGTCGAAGGGGACGGGAGTCTCCAAATGAACATTCAAGAAATGGCGACCTGCGTCGCGGAAAACATTCCGGTCAAGGTGTTGTTGATCAATAATCAGCACCTCGGAATGGTGATGCAATGGGAAGACCGTTTCTTCAAAAAGAACCGCGCCAACACCTACCTCGGCAAGGTTTCCGACCCGGAAAACTTCGGCGGCGGCGACGGCTACCACCTCCCGAGCCGTTACCCGGACTTTTCGGCGATCGCTCGCGGATACGGTTGGGAAGCCGTTTCGGTTGAAAAACGCGCCGATTATCCGGAAGCGTTGCGTCGAATGATTGAAAGCGAGGGCCCGTTCCTCCTCGACTTGCGCGTTCCTTATTGCGAACACGTCTTGCCGATGATTCCGCCGGGCGGTTCGGTCGAAACGATTATTTGCGAGTAAAACTCGCCGCGACCGTTAAATTTTAACGTAAAAACGTCGGTTTGTTCGCAAGCCGACGTTTTTTTTGCGTCGTTTTCGAACGCAACTTCGTTTTGAACGCGCCTTCTTTTTGCCGTCGCGCCGCTTCTTCGCCCTTAGCTCGACGGGAAAAATTCGACGAAAAAAACGGGGGCAAGCGTTGGCGTTTGCCCAAAAAGCGTTAAAATAAAGAAAACGCGTCAACTTTGCCTTTGTTTTCCGCCTCGAAAGCCGTCCTATGTCCTCCGATTCCCCCCGCTCCGCCGACCGTTCGAACGTCGACGACGTTTCGACTTCCAACGCCGCGCCTGACAAAAATGTTTTCGAAAAACTTCCGAAAGCGCCCGAACTCCTCGACGCGTCGCCGGAGCTTGTCGGCTCGAAACGCGCAAAGTCGGCGAAATCGCTAAAATTGGCCCCGCTTCCCAGCGAAGACGCCGACGTTTCGTTCGATTTTTCGCAAGTTCCGGCGAAATACGCTCGGGACGCAGCCTCGGCAAATTTCCCGCAACTCCCGCAATCTTCGCAAACCGCCCCGACGTCCGCGACTCGACCGCCCGCCGAACAAGACGCCGCCCCTGAAACCGTCTCGACCGTTCCGCCGCGCCCGCTTTATTACGAACGACCGGACGGCGAACGCGTTTTCTATCGCCCGCAAAGCGCGCAACCGTTCGACGTCGATTTTCCGCTCGACGCCGACGCCGAGCGCGATTTTACGACCTCTATTTTCGACGACGAAAATCTCGCCGACGTTTCGGAAAACGGAAAAACGCCCTCAAATTTTGGCCCGCTCTCGGAAAGCGATTACGAAACGATTATCCGCGGATACCATAAAGCCGCCGAAAAAGCGCGCGAATTCCCGCTCGAACCTGGCGTCTATATGATGAAAGACGCTCGCGACCGCGTTATTTACATCGGCAAAGCGAAACGGCTCCGCAACCGCGTCGCCAGTTACTTTCGCCGCGACGCGATCGACGATCAACGCGTCGGCCCGCTCGTTCGAGAGATTCGCGATATTGATTTTCTCGTCTGCGACAGCGAAATCGACGCGCTCTTGACCGAAGCGCGCCTCATCAAGGACGTTCAGCCGAAATACAACCGCAGTTTAAAAGACGACAAATCGTTTCCGTATTTACAAATCACCGTTCGCGACGAATTTCCCCGCGTCGAGGCGACGCGAACGCCGAAAAGTTCGAGCGTTCGACTTTACGGGCCGTTTTTGAGTTCGGCGCACCTTCGTTCGGCGATCGTCGCGCTGCAAAAAATCTTTAAATTCCGCACCTGCACGCTCGCGATCAGCTCGGAAGACCGCGAGCGGCGTTGGACGCGCCCTTGCGTTCTCGCGTCGATCGGGCAATGCTCCGCCCCCTGCGCCGACCGGGTTTCCAAAGAAGATTACCGTCGCAATATTCGACGTTTACAAGATTTTCTCGGCGGCGACCGGCAAAAATTACTTCAAGACGTCAAAAACGATATGCTCGAAGCGTCGAAAGAGCGGCGTTACGAACTGGCGGCGGAGCGTCGCGATCAGTTGCGGGCGCTCGAATCGCTCAAAGAGCGCGGTTCCATCGACGAAAACGTTCAGCCGGAAGTCTTCCAAATCGACCCGCGACGCGGCGTTTTAGGGCTGCAAAAAGTCTTCAAACTACCCAAACCGCCCAGAGTGATCGAAGGCGTCGACATTGCGCACCTCGGCGGACGGGACACGGTCGCGTCGCTTGTTCATTTTGTCGACGGT
>JAFSFF010000071.1 GCA_017435375.1 Thermoguttaceae bacterium | reverse complement strand
GGGAAATCGCCGTCGTCGCTTCGTCGAAGTCGAGCAAAAAAGCGCGGTTAGGACGGCGCGCGAGGAGCCGAAACCGCGTCGGCGTTCCGTCGGCGTTCGACCAAGAAAAGTCGAAAACGAAATCGCGAACCGGCTCGACGGGCGCGACGTCGTCGCCGTTCCAGCGCGGCGTCGGCGATTCGTTGAAAATCGACGACGGCTGGAAAACGGTTTGCGGAAAATCGGGCGAAGCGGAAGACGACGCGTCGAGCGGCGCGTCGCTCCAAATCGGCGTCGACGCGACGACGGTTAGTCGGTCGTCCGTTCGGCGGAATTGCGTCGAGTCGAGCCGAGTCGCCGTCGCGAGTATTTGTTCGAGCGTTCGGGGCGCGGCGCGACCGTCGATAAAAACGTCGCCGTTAACGATTTCGACCGTTTCGCCGGGGAGACCGACGACGCGCTTCAACGTCGCTCGACCGGTCGGAGCGCGGAAGACGACGACGTCCCAACGTTCCGGTCGGAGTTCGGATTTTTCGACGTTCCAAGCGCGTTCGAGTCGGCGGCCCAAAACGCTGAAAATGTTCTTAACGCTTTGCGTCGATCGAGGTTGCGGCGACGAAGCTCCGTCGGCGTTCGACGCGTTCGCCTCGACGAGCGCGCCGTCTTGGAAAACGGCGGTCGACGCCGGAACGCGGTCGAAACCGCAACGCGGGCAAGGGAAAAATCGCGCCGATGCTCGAAATTTGCGAACTTCCGGCGAGTCGGCGTTCGACGCGTTCGCGTCGGGGCTCGAACCGACGTTCGCCGCTTTGGGGGGCGTCGTCGTTTCGTTCGCGTCGTCGAACGAGCGAACGCCGCCGGACGAGTCGACGTCGAGCGTCGTCGCGAACGACTCGCCGCATTGGGGACAGCGCCAAACGAAACGAGGCCCGAGAAACGCCGGTTCCATCGAGCGGCTTTGAACGCGAAAAACCGTCGTCGAACGGGCCGGTTCGCGCCAAATTTCCGGATAACGACAAAATGTCGCGACGCTCGCCGCGCCGAGAAGAGCCGTCGTTCCGGCGAACGCCGCTAAAAGAAGCGGAGCGCGCGAGCGGCGCCCGGGCGAAACGCGTTCGGCGGCGGAAGAAAAGGGCGGCGATTGGGTCATTATATCGATAACGCTCCGAAAAACGACGTCGCAAGCCGATTAAACAAAGGCGTTTGAACGACTTGCAACGTTAAAAAAAAAAGAACGTCGGCGCGGCGATTGGGAAAACGCGCTCAACGCAGAACGTCGAGGATCGCGTCAATATCGTTTCCGACGACGACCGGCCGGTTCGCGAGGGGCGCCGTCGCAACGCCGCGTTTCCCGAGAACGCTCTCGAAGAAAGCCGGGTCGGCGCCGTGATAGGCGACCGTCGCGTTCGGGTCTTTCAGCTGGTGCCCGGTCAAAATGCAAACGACGCGCTCGTCGCGCCCGATAACTCCTTCGGCGACCAACTTTTTCGCGCCGGCGACCGACGCGGCGGAGGCCGGTTCGCAACCGAAGCCGTTCGCGCCGACGCTCGCTTTCGCGTCGACGATTTCTTGCTCGCTTACCTTGCGGACGACGCCGTCGCAGAAGTCGAGCGCGCGCAAACATTTCGTCAAGTTGACGGGGCGATTGATTTCGATCGCGCTGGCGATCGTCGAAGCGCGGCGGTTTTCGGCGTCCATTTGAGCGTAAAACGCGTCGATCTTGGCGTTATCGACGTTTCCGCCGTTCCAGCGGAGACCTTCGTCGTTGTACAGGCGGTCGAGCGTGTCGGCTCCGGCGGCGTTGATGACGGCGAGGCGAGGAACGCGGTCGATCAGCCCGAGTTTCTTCAACTCGATAAACGCTTTCCCGAACGAACTCGAGTTCCCGAGGTTGCCGCCCGGAACGACGATCCAGTCCGGAACCTCCCAACGGAGCGCTTCCAAGACGCGGAACATAATCGTTTTTTGGCCCTCTAAACGGAACGGATTCAAACTGTTAAGGAGGTAGATTCCCGTTTTCTTCGAGACTTCCTGAACGCGCGCCATCGCGTCGTCGAAGTCGCCCTGAATCTGAACGGTGCGGGCGCCGTAATCGAGCGCTTGCGACAGCTTGCCGTAAGCGATCTTTCCGGAACCGACGAAAACGACCGACTTCATCGACTTCGACGCGGCGCAGTAGAGCGCGAGCGAAGCGCTCGTGTTCCCGGTCGACGCGCAAGCCGCTTGCGTCGCGCCGACGAGGCGACCGTGCGTCGTTCCGGCGGCCATCCCGTTGTCTTTGAAGGAGCCGGACGGGTTCATCCCTTCGTATTGGAGGTAAAGCGAGCCCGCGGCGGCGCCGACGTACTCCGCGACGCCGTTCGAACGCTGTAAAATCGTTTGCCCTTCGCCGACGGTAACGCATTGCTCGAGCGGCGCGAACGGAAGGAGTTCGTGAAAACGCCAAACGCCGCTAAAACGTTGCGGGTTCGAACGTTCGCTCCAATATTTTTCGAAGTCGGCAAGTTTTTTCGGCGTCGGGAGGTTGTCCCAATCGTATTCGACGTCGAGGAGCGCGCCGCACGTCGGGCAGCGGTGAAGAATTTCGCCGACGTCGAACGTCGATCGACATTGGGGATTAATGCAGCGTTGAAAAGCGTTCATTGACGTAAGCCTTGCGACCGCGGCGCTTGGAATGCGAGCGGCCCCTTTCCTTCGGTTGGGCTGATTGGATAAAATCGGTTCCGACGCGCTCGGCGCCGACGGGCTTCCGACTTGGACGGACGGCTCGCCGAACGGCGCGCTTCGCGGCGCGTCGAGACAAACGGAAAACGACGACGCTATTTTGCGGAAAGCGCGTCGCTTTCGTCGAACGACCTTAAATTTTACCCCAAAAGTCGAATTTTAGAAGCCCCCGAGCGCGTTTTTGCGTTGACTTGAACCGTTTTTTTCGTTAAAATGCGAAAAAATTGTCGGCGCGCGGCGTTCGTTTTGCGGAACGTCGACGCCTATTTTGCCCGTTTTGCCTAGATTACCGTCGGACGTTTTAACGATGAATAAGTTGTCGTCGCGCTCTTCCCGTTTGCTCCTTTTTTTCGTTATCGCGGCGTTTTTTTGCGCGCTCGATCTCGGAACGAAACGCTGGATTTTCGAGCGTTTAGGGCGGCCGGGCGAATCGGACGTTTGGTGGCTGATTCCGGACGTGTTCGGCTTCCAAACGTCGCTGAACCAAGGCGCGCTTTTCGGGATTGGGCAAGGGCAAATTCCGCTGTTCGCAACGCTTTCTTGCGTCGCGCTCGTCGGAATCGTCGGTTGGGTTTGGGCCGACTCGACGCGGAGCGTTTTTCTCGCGTCGACGCTCGGGCTGATAACGTCCGGTATTTTGGGGAATCTTTGGGATCGGCTCGGCTTGCACCGGATGCGTTGGAGCGATTTCGACGCCGACGTCTGGGGCTGCCCGTCGGAAATGGTCGGCGAACCGATTTACGCCGTCCGCGATTGGATTTTGGTGCGAATTCACGGAACCGGCGACTGGTGTTATAATTGGCCGAATTTCAATATCGCCGACAGTTGCTTGGTTTGCGGCGCGATTTTGATCGGTTTTTACGCGCTCTTTACGCCGACGCCGAAACCGGCGGTCGCGGCGAACGAAGCGGCGACGACGGAAGATAAAGCGGAAAATTAAACGTTTTAAGCGTCTTAAACGATAAAACGGAAAGCGCGCCGTCCAAACGAAACGCACCGACGGCGGCGAAAAAGAAAAAAGAACCCGACGCGAAAACTTGTCGCGCCGGGTTTTTTAACGCCGTTTTAGAAACGGAAAGCGTTATTTAATAACGACTTCGTACCAAATCGTTTGGCTTTCCGGGCCGATTGCGAAGCGCGCGCCGTCGGCGGTCGACTCGACGGAAAGTTCGCCCTTGCGAGCGCCGCTTTCGTCTAAGGCGAAGACCGAAACCGATTTAGCGTCGACGCCGTTCAGCGTCAGCGTTGCCGGGACGCCTTCGCAAAGAACCGGCGCGCGACCGAGCGCCCCGCCGTAATGGCCCGCCGTCGTAACGTCTTTGCCGACCGTAACCAGTTTCGAATCGGTATTTTGCATCGCGCCGGTCGCCGTCAAGAGATAGCGTCCCGAAGTCAGTTTGCCGACTTTTTCCGCGTCGAGGTCGACGTTCGTTCCTTTGACGAGCGAAACGGTCGCCCAGCCGAGTTCCGTCGCGCCGACGTCGAGCGTAACGCCGTCGAATTTCGTCGGTTGCGTAACGAAACCGCTGAAAACTTTCGTGTTCGCGGAGTCGACGACGAAGTAACCTTTATCCGGCGTCGCGAAGTTCCAACGGATTTCGCCGTAGTCGTTGACGATTTCCTTTTTCTCCTTCGAACCGAAGCGCGCCGGGAGGTCGGCCCAGCTCTTAATTTCTTTTGCCGACTTGATTTCCGACGTCGGGAGTTTCAGGTCGGGAAGTTCGATCCCGGCGTAAACCGCGAGCGAAAGGGAACGGTCGAGGTTCAGCCCTTGAAGCGAACGATGGTAGCCGGTTAAGCCGTCGCGTTGGATTTGCGATTCTTCGGCTTGCGTCATCGACGGCTTGTAAACGTATTCGCCGGGCCCGCTCTTGAGGTCGCCGCGAACGAACATCCCGTAACAGGCCGGAAGGTGCGCCGTTTTCATCGGTTGCGCGCACATATCGAAGAACGGCGCCATCGCGTCGCGTTGATATTGCGAGCTGTGCGACCAAGCGAATTGATAAATCGCCGACCAATCTTGGAACGCCGCGACCGCCGCCAACATAACGTTCCCTTCAGCCGCGTAAGGGTTCGGGAACGGGTGGTCGTATTCGCTGCAGGTAAACGGCGACCCTAAAACGCGAACCGCGGCCAAGTTGGAGAGCGTTCCGTTCGCCGGAGAGTTCGCCAGCGCCGACGCGCCGACGAGCCAATGATTTTGGTCCCAAGAGCGGCCCGGGAAGTTCGGGTGGTTCCAGTAAGCGTGAATGTCGCAGAAGTCGAGGCGAGCTTGCGCGTGCCAAAAACCGTATTGCAACTGCGTGCCGGCGACCGGCTGTTTCGCGCCGAGTTCGTCCTTAACGAAGCGATACATCTCTTGCCAATACTTGTCTTCGAGATCGCGCAGGAAGTCCGAAAAGTCGGCGATCGTTTCCGGCGAGAAGAGCGTTTGCGAATCGCCGTTGCGTTTCGGAACCGGAATCGACTTCGCTTCGAGCGTTTGCGACGCGTCGACGCCGAGCGTTCCGCCGCTTCGGAGCGAGAGGTCGGCGATTTCGATCGACGTTCCGTCTTGGAAGGAGCCGAACGAAACGCGGATTTGGTCGTCGGTTTTCGTCGGAAGGAACGGAATCGAAACGGTTTGCCAATCTTTCGTCGCCGTTACGTCGCGACGAACGCCGACCGGTTGCCAAGGATCGTGATTTTCGACGACGCCGACCGAAATTTTCGACTCGCTTTCGGAGCGTATTTTGAACGTAAGTCGATAAGGCGTCCCCTTTTCGACGCCGAGGCCGACGCGGTGAATTTGCGGAATCCAAGAGACGGCGCCGGTTTTGGCGACGTCGAGTCGCAACGCGTTCGCGTCGATTCCGGTTTCGCTCGCCGGGACGATTCGCCAACTCGCCTTCGCGGTTTCGTCGAGTTGCAACTCCCAAGGACGGTTGAACTTAAAGTCCGGCGCGAACTTGCCGTCGGCGATTTGCT
>JAFSFF010000070.1 GCA_017435375.1 Thermoguttaceae bacterium | reverse complement strand
TTGTTCGGCGCGTTCCGTTTGACCGTTCGCGACCAAAACGCGCGCTTGACGGAGCGTTTCTTGAGCCGACGCGACTTGACGCTTCGTCGCTTCCGAAAGACCGGTCAACGGCGCTTGCGAAGCGGTCGGAGCGGCGAGCGCGAGGCGGTCGTCGGCGACGCGGCGTTGCACCGAGGCGACGTCCATCTTGCGTTCGACCGTCGCGGCGTCGAAGACGACGTTGAGTTTGCGAGCTTCGGCGACGAGGTTTTCGGCCGCGTCCAAATCTTGGCAGCGACGGAGACCTTCCGCTTGTTCGAGGTAGCTCTTGGCCAATTCGCGCTTGACGGCTTCGGTCATCCCTTGAGTGCGAGCCGCCGCTTCGGCGCGTTTGTATTGATCGACGAGCGGAAGAACGTATTCCGGACGGTCGCTGGCCGCGCCGTATTGGGCGTTCAGCGCTTGCGCTTCTTGCACGTAGCGTTCCGCCGCGACGACGTCGCGACTCATCAACGAACGGCGAGCTTTTAAAAGGAGTTCTTGACTCCGAACAAGCGCCGGATAGGACGGGGCGTTCGAGTTAACGCCGAGGACGGCCGAAGCCGGGGTTTGAGCGAGAGCGTCCGTTCCAAAGGTCGTCGCTCCGCCGAGCGAAAACGCCGCCGAGCCGAAGCCCAACGCGATCGCCAACAAACCAGTCTGAATCTTTTTGGTTGGTTCCAACACGATACTCCTTTCGAGACTCGCTGTTATACGCTTAGTGTTACGAGTGGCACCATTAGTCATCCCTGACCTCCCAGATTCTCCGGAAGAAAAATTATCAGTGAAAAAATCGTCTTTTCGTCGGCGACGAAGAACAAAGGGGAAAACGCGGCGAGCGATCCGTCGCTCGAAAAGGCGTTTTCGTTCGTTCGACTCGTCTGACGCCGATGGGTTGGCGACTCGGCTCCATCGAAAAACAAAAACTTGTGATTTCTCCCGAGCCGCGTCGTTTCGGCGTCGTTCCGTTGCGACGGCGGGGCGGCTCGTCGAGTCGAGCGGAGCGTCGAAAGGACGCGGCGGACGACTCGCGCAAACCCGAATAAACGGCGTAACCGCTTAAACGGATAAAAACAGGTTTTTCCTTATAATCTATAATCGTTCTATAAACGGTTCTTCATTAAGGAAAAAACCGTCGCGCGAACAGGTTTTTTGAAAATTTTTCTCAACCATATTCGCGTCGGCAATAGCGTAATCGGCATAAACGGCGCTTGCGATAAGTAAAATCGGCAAAATTGACTCGATTTTTCGGAAGAAACGTTCGAATCGTCGGAATCGCCGATTCCGGAGCGACCGTTTCGACGCTCGAGACCGTTGAACGCGTCGAAATCGGCTTCGGCGGAGCGACCGTTTCGACGCTTGAAACCGCCGTCGACGGCGCGACCGTTTCGACCGTTGGAACCGTTTTAAGAATAACGAAAGCGGCCCTCGGCGTCAACGCGAGAAGTCGAGCGAGAAGAGCCCGCGTCGAACGGCGCGGAGTGAAAAAAGCGTCCTATAGTAATTAATAAGGACAAAATTGAAAAAACGCGGTCGCGCCGCTTGGGCGAAACCGCGTTTAGAAAAGAGAAAAAAACGGCGTCCGTTAGAGCGCGAACGTTTCGAACGTCGGAATCGTTTCCGGCGCGTTCGACTCGGGCGTTTCGGACGGTTCGGCGTTCGACTCGTCCGACGACGGCGTCGCGGACGTTTCGACCGGAGTCGGGGACGCGGAGTCGGCGTCGCCGCGCGCTTCGGCCAAGAGCGTTCGCAACCGTTCGACCGACGCTTGCGTTTCTTCGCGGCGGGCTCGACGGCTCGGCGATTCGGTTTCGGCCTCCGCGGGCGCGTTTTCTTCGAAACGGCGGAGCGCGGTTTCCATCTTCGCGACGTATTCCTCCGCTTCGTCGAGTTTGCCGCAGGCGACGCAAAGTTCGGCGCGAGCGGCGCGCAACGGCCCGAAAAACTGGAAGTCGTCGAAATCCGGACGCGTCTTCGCGAACTCGACGGCGAGCGTTTCCGCTTGAGCGAGGAGTTCGTCGGCGCGTTCGAGGTTCCCGAGAACCGCTTCCCGCTTGGCGAAGTGATAGTAAACGACGACGCGGAACGCGTCGTATTGCGGCGAGTTCGGGAACTTGTCGACGAGCGCGTCGGCGGTCGAAAAGGCGCGGTTTTCGGCGTTTTCGAGTTCGGCGCGGCGCGTCGCGACGTCGTCGGCGGGAAGCGCGTCGGCGTCGGCGACCGTTTTGACGACGCAGTGAAGCATCGTCGCGATGTAAGAGCGCGAGTCGTTCGGGTAAAGGGTCGCGAAGCGGCGCGCGAGGCGGTCGCTTTGCGCTTGCAGTTCGAGCGCTTTTTCCGGTTGTTCGAGCGTCGCGGCCCAAATCGACGAAAACGCGTTGAACTTGATCGCCGTAAAGAAGTAGTCCGGCGTTTGCGGCGTTCCGGAGGCGCGCAGGCGTTCGAGCCGTTCTCCGACGGCGGCGAAATCCGCGTCGATTTCCGCGATCGTTTCCGGCGTCGGTCGCGTTCGTTTCGGCGTTTCGAGGAAATGGAGGCGACCCGAGCGTTCGTCGGCGACGCGCAAGTTTTCGAGGCGGAGAATCGCCCGTTCGAAACGGAGTTGCGCCGCCGCGCGGTCGCGCGCTTCGGCCAACGGCGAGTCGGCGGGGAGCGTCGCCAACTCGGCGAGCGATTCCGCGCAAAGGGGAAGGAATTCGGCGAGCCGGTTTTCGAGCGGCGCCGCTTCATACGCCGCGCGAACGACGTTCGCTTTTTCGAGCGCGATCTGCGCCCGTTCCGTTTCGTCGGGCGCAAAATCGAGCGCGCGGCGGTAAAGTTCGAGCGCTTTCGGGAACGCGTCGGAGTCCCGAGAGCGTCCGAGGAGTTTGAGAATCGTTCCGACGCGAACGCGAGCCCGCGCCGATTTGAGAAGGAGCGTCGGTTCGTTTTCGTTTTCGGCGACGAAACCGTCGTAAAACTCGAGGAGATCTTCGAGGACGCGCGCTTCCTTCTCCGAAATCGACGGGTCGTCGGTCGGCGCTCCGAGCGATTCGGCGTCGTTGAGGAAGTTGAAGTCGACCGCCGCCGCGTCGCCGAGCGACTCGAAAACGTCGTCGAACGCCGCCAGCGCGAGATCGAGGTTCTTTTGCGCTCGTTGCGACTCCGCTTCTTTCGCTCGAACGAGGGCGCGCGCTTTAACGTACCCGTTGGAAATTCCGGCGAAAATAATCGCGACGAGAACGAGAATCGAAAAAAGAAGGCTCGCGACGAGTCGATTGCGCTTGCACCAACGCCAAACGCGACCGACGAAGCTAACGCGGCGCGCTCGAATCGGACGGTCGTCGAGAAAACGCTGCAGGTCGTCGGCGAGTTCTCCGGCGGACGCGTATCGTTTTTCCGGCGTCGGTTCGAGCGCTTTGAGGACGATCGTTTCGAGGTCGAGCGGGATTTTCGGGTTGATTTTGCGCGGGCGAGTCGGGCGGCCTTCGGCGACCTGCGCGAGGAGCTTCGTGTAGTTCGTCTCGTCGAACGCCGGCGTGAAAGTTAAGAGTTCGTAAAGGGTTAAGCCGAGCTAATAAATATCCGAAAGGGGCGAAAAGTCGCCTTCGAGCGCTTCCGGAGCGAGGTAGCGGAGCGTTCCGACGAGCTGACCTTGGCGCGTCAAATCGTTTTCGGTCGTCGATTTCGCGAGGCCGAAGTCGGTGATCCAAACGACGCCGTCGTCGTCGACGACGAGGTTCGACGGTTTGACGTCGCGGTGAACGACGTCGTGCCGGTGCGCGTAATCGAGCCCCTGCGCCGCTTGGATAACGACGTCGCAAACGCGTTGATAATAGTTCGATTCGGCGATGCGAACGGAGAGGAGCGGTTTGCTAGCCGCCGGAAAACGGGCGCCGAACGCGCTCGGATTGACCGTTTCTCGACGTTCCGACCGTCGGCGTTTCGCGTCGACGCGGCGGGCGAAGAAGCCGTTTTCTTTCGGCGATTCGTCGGAAAGTTCCGCTTCGCTCGGCGTAAAATTCGGCGAAAGATCCGTCGTGTCCGCGAACGAGTCGACGGCGGAGGACGCGGCGCCGCTTCCCGACGCGTCGGCGAGCGATTCGGACGCTTCCGCTTCCTTCATTCGCAAAAATTGTTCGAGATTGACGCCGTCGACAAGTTGCATAACGTAAAAAAACTTGTCGTCGAGAACGTCGGAATCGAAAACGGGAACGATATTCGTATGGTGGAGGCGCGCCGCCGTCTTCGCTTCGCGTTGAAAGCGTTTGATCGTTTGTTCTTCTTCGCCCGGAAAAATCTTCATTACTTTAAGGGCGACGACGCGTTCGAGCGTTTCGTCCCAAGCCTCGTAAACGACGCCCATTCCGCCGCGTCCGATTTCGCGAACGATGCGATAATTCTTAAGGCGTTCGAGGCCGGAGAGCGCGAACCCTTGACGCGACGCGCCTTGCGAAAGACTCGACAGCGCTTCGCGGGTTCCGCCCTTTTCTAAAAGAAGGAGCGCCGGGAAAAGCTCGCGAATCTCTTCGGCGAACTCCGGGAACCGCTCCGCATACTCGTCGACCGACGGGCGGCGTCCGGCGCGAAAGTCCTCGACGAAGCGTTCCGAAAGCGCTTCGAGATCGGGTTCCTCCGCGTCCGAACGAGGCGAAGAATCGGCCGTCGACGGGAGAACCCGAGAAATTTGCGTCGTTTCGGAAGAGGAGGCGTCGGAGCCGGACGGCGCGTTAGGAAGCGGCGCGTCGGCGCGTTGTCGGTCGAAGAGGTCGGACATAGCGGCGTTAAAATAGGAAAAAAACAAGGAAAGTAGCGGACGCGACGACCGGCGTCGCGGACGTCGGCGCCTTTCGCGGGGCGCCGCTTTTTAGAAGTACGCGTTTTGCGGCGTTCGGCGCTTTCGTCGCGGAAAATTTTGCGAGAATTTTAACTTGGGGGAATTTTGACGGTCGCGAGGACGGCGCGTCGGGCGTTCGCTCGTTTTGCGTCGTCTTCCGAGCCGAACGCGTCGGCGTCGGCGTTTACTCGAGGAGTTCGTCGAGTTTCTCCGCTTGCAACACGACGCGGAATTTTTTGAGCGCGCGGAGATAGCGGACGCTGGCGACGTTCGGCTCGACGTTCAGCTCCTCCGCCGTCTCGCGGTTGCTGAGTTGCTCGAAGTGCCGCAACGACAATATTTCGCGGTCGTCCGGGTCGAGCTTTTCGAGACATTCGCGCAACTTGATCGTCAGTTCGGCTCGGCGCGCGGCGAGAGACGGCGACGTCAGCTTGCCGACGAGAAACAGGGACGTCGACGTCGGGTCGGTCTGCATTCTCGGCGCGGAGATCGAAATTTCGCGTCCGACGTTCCGCTTTTGCGTTTGACAGTAACGGCGGTAAAACGTTACCAACTGTTGGTTGACGATGAGACGCAACCAAACGAGCGACGAAACTTTCGGCGCGGAAATCCCGGTGCGCAGTTGGCGATAAGCCTCGATGAACGCCTCCTGCAACACGTCGTTCGCGTCGACGCGGCTGCGGAGTTCCGGTTGGAGGCGCAACTCGATCATTCGGAGGAGGCGTTCGCGATGCTCGGCGAACATCTCGTCGATCATTCGGCGCGCTTCGGCGTCGCGTTCGGGTTCGTTCGTCGCGTCGAGAACGACGGAAGCGAATTGAGAGGCGTTCGGCGAAACGTCGAGCGAGGATTGCGCGGCGCGTTCGGCGAGAGGGGAGGCGTCGTCGGAAGGTCGAGGCGTCGGAACGTCGGACATAAAGGGAACCTGTAAACGTTAAAAAGGATAAAGGAGGAAAAGCGGGCGGTTTGCGTCGCGTCGGACGCCGACGAAAAACGGAACGGACGATTCCGGCTAAAACGACGGCGCCGCCGAAATATTCCTTATATTATAAAGCGACCGTCCTAAAAAACAAGGGCGGGGCGCGAATTTCGGCGGTTCGCGCGAGGCGGAAACGGCGAAAAAAAAGCGCGAGAGAGGCCGTCGAGTCGAAAAACGAAAGAATTTTGTCGACGAAACGACGTTGACTTGGCGCGTTAAAGTCGTTATAATCCGGCGATTTTGCGTCGACGGAGCGCGACGGCGAGACGCGAACGCCGAACGAAGGCGCGTTTTTGCGAGAAAACGACGTTTTTTGCGCGGTCGCGGGCTCGGCGTCGGTTTTCAAGGGAGCGTTTTCGTTGTATAATAACGGCGTTTCTCGACGCGGCGCGTTCGCGTCGGAGGGCGAGTCGGCGAAAGCGGTTGGAACGACGTTGGCGATTTTAACGGTCGCAACGTTTGAAACGACGGCGACTTGCGCAAAATCATTGCAATAACGTTAATTTTGGGGAGTTGGGTGAAATGGCGAAAGCCGATGCGACTGGAACCGGCGTCGTTTTAGAAGCGGCGCGACGCGAAAAACTGCGCAAAATCGAAGAAATGGGGATCGATCCTTGGGGCGGGCGTTTCGACGACCGTTCGTTGATCGGCGACGTCCGCGCTCGCGAAAGCGAAATCGTCGTCGGCGAACCGATCGAACTCCCGCCGAAATACGAAGGCGCTCCGCCGCGCACCGAAATCCCGACGAGCGGCCCGCAAGTCCGCGTCGCCGGGCGCGTGATGCTCCAACGCAAACAAGGAAAGCTCATTTTCTGGACGATTAAGGACTGGAGCGGCGAAATCCAAATTATGATCGGGAAAAACCAAGTTCCCGAACAAGCCTGGGAACTCGCGCTCTGCGTCGACCTCGGCGACTTGGTCGGCGTCGACGGCGAATTCAAGAAGACGCAACGCGGCGAACTGACCGTCTTCGCGTCCGACGTCCACTTCCTGAGCAAATCGATCGAGACGCCGCCCGACAAATTCAAGGGAATCAACGACCCGGAACTCCGCTCGCGAATGCGCTACGTCGACCTCGTTCACACCGACGGCGTTCTCCAACGCGCGCTCGACCGAACGAAGATCGTTTCGTCGATTCGCCAAACGCTCGCCGGCGAAGGGTTCGTCGAAGTCGAAGGCCCGACGCTCCACTCGGTCGCCGGGGGCGCCGCCGCTCGACCGTTCACGACGCACCACAACGCCCTCGACGCGACGCTCTATATGCGCATCGCGCTCGAACTGCACCTCAAACGCCTCCTCGTCGGCGGAATGGAACGCGTTTTTGAAATCGGTCGCGTTTATCGCAACGAAGGCGTCGACCAAACGCACAACCCGGAATTCACCCTGATGGAGCTGTACCAAGCGTACGGCGACTATCGCTCGATGATGGATATCACCGAGAAAATCATCGTCAACGCGATCAAAGCGCTCGGTCGCGGTTTCGTCCTCCCTTGGGGCGGGCAAGAAATCGACTTCACGCCGCCGTTCGAACGCAAGACCTACTTCGACGCGCTGGCCGAAGCGACCGGTATCGACCCGACCGACGACGCCGCGGTGATCGAATACGCGAAATCGATCGGTATCGAAGACGTCGACAAGAAACACGTCGACGTCGTTCGCAACGATATTTTTGAAGAAAAAGTCGAAGATTCGCTCGTCGGCCCGGTCTTCATTATCGACTATCCGGCGAGCATTTGCCCGCTGACGAAGCGGAAGCGCTCGAACCCGGCGATCGCGGAACGTTTCGAGCTTTTCGTCCGCGGCTGCGAATTGGCGAACGCTTACACCGAGTTGAACGACCCCGACCTGCAAGAACAACTCTTCCGCAGCCAGCTCGAAGGGCAAAAAGACGAAGACTCGATGGCGAAGATGGATCACGATTTTATCCGCGCCCTTCGTTACGCGATGCCTCCGGCCGGCGGTCTCGGGATCGGGATCGACCGCCTGACGATGATGCTTACCGACACGACGAGCATTCGCGAAGTGATTCTGTTCCCGCTCTTGAAGCCGGAAACGTTCGAGTGATCGCGACTTTAACGGTCGAAACGCTTTTAACGTCGTCGCGAGCGGTTTCGTTCGCGGCGTTTTAGGCGCCGAAGGCGTTTTGCGCCGTTAAAATCAACGAGGCGACCTGAACGGTCGCGCGGGTTGGAACGCGGGAGGCGTCGACTCGGGCGGCCGCAAGGTTTTTTTGCGCCCAAAAAATGAGACCGGTCGCGCCGATTTTAACGATTGAATCGGGCGCGACGGTTTGGACGACCGATTTTTACGTCGATTTTCGGCGTTTCCGTCGACTTTTGCGCTCGGTTTGCGGCGTAAAGCGTTCGGACGTTCGCGGCGTCGGCGGAGCGGGGCTTCGTTCGACGGTTGAAACGTTGTCTTTAGAATAACGAAAAACGTCGGGGCAAGCGGCGCGGCGAACGAAGAAAATCGAAACGAAAATAAAACGAAAACGTTCGGCGGACTCCGGCGAGCGCAACCCAACGAAGCGGCAAGGAAGGCCGAATGTATAAACTGTTGCTGATTTGGCGTTATCTGTTGACGCGGCGCATCGCGTTGGTCAGCGTCGTTAGCGTTACGCTCGGCGTCGCGACGATGATCGTCGTGAACGCGGTGATGCTCGGTTTCAGCCGCGAGATGGAGAACCGCATTCACGGCGCGCTCTCGGACGTAACGGTTAGCGCCTATTCGTTGCGCGGTTTCGACGACGTCGACGCTCGCATACGCGACGCGCAAAAGGTCGCCGGCGATCTGATCGAGGCGATTACGCCGACGGTAACGACGCCCGGTATGCTCAGCTTCGAGTTCGGCGGCGGCGAGGTGATCACGCGGCAGGTGCAAATCGTCGGAATCGACGCCGCGACGAACGAACGGGTAACGGCGATCGCGCAATATTTGCAGCACCCGGAAAACCGCAAGGCCCTCTCTTTCGATCTTCGCGAAGGAGGATACGACGTTCAAAATCCGACGTTTGGCGACGACGGCGTCGTCCGTCCGCGCTTGGCCGAAGCCGGTTGGAAGAAACGGCGCGCCGACGCTAAATACGAGAAATATCGTTTGGACGAACGGCGCCGACGTCGAGAAATTCTTGAAAAAACGGCGCAAGCCGATTCCGCGCCGCCGCTCGAGGACGTCGCCGAGGAATCCGTCGCGCCCGCCGTCGATCCTTACGCCGCCGCGTTGCAAAACTTTCCGAAGGCGCCGACGTACGATCCGATGGAGGAAGCGTCCTCCGCCGCGCCGTCCGTTCCGAACGCGCCGACTCCTTTCGACGCCGGTTTTCCGGAACTCGAATCGCCGATCGCCGCCGCGCCGTCCGTTCCGGAACTCGCCGAAGTCGCGCCGGAAACGCCCGTCGTCGGAGCCGTCGACGAAGCGGAGAACGTGTCGCCCCGCGTTCCGACCGCCGTCGCCGCGACGCCGTTCGACGGTTTGACCGAATTTGAAACGGAAATCGACAAGGAAACGACGCAAGAAACCGGCGCGATTCTCGGCGTCGGACTCGTTTCCGGGGCGCGCCGCCGTCATTTGAACCCGGCGACCGGCGTCGAAGAGTTGCGCGAGTCGCTCGCGACCGTGCCCGGCGCCGACGTAACGCTTTCTTTTTTAGGCGTTAATTTTGAAAATCCGACGCGCGCTTTCGTTTCCGACCGCTTCACCGTCGTCGACCTTTACGAGTGTCGAATGGCGGAGTACGACGAATCGTTCGTTTTCGTTCCGATCGACCGTCTGCAAAAACTGCGCGGAATGATCGCCGACGACGGAACGAAAATGGCGACGCAGTTGCTGATCAAGGCGAAACCGGGCGTCAAAATCGAGGAACTGCGCGACCGACTCCGCGCCGCGGAGGAGTTCCCGGAACAGCTTTTTGAAATCGAAACTTGGCGCGACCAACAAGCGACGACGTTGGCGGCGGTCGAAATGGAGTTGTCGATTTTGAACGTGTTGCTCTTCTTGTCGATTTGCGTCGCGGGATTTGGGATTTTGGCGATCTTTTTTATGATCGTCGTCGAAAAAACGCGCGACGTCGGCATTTTGAAGTCGTTGGGGGCGAGCGGAAACGGGATTATGCAGATTTTCCTCCTTTACGGACTCGCGCTCGGCGTCGTCGGCGCCGGTTTGGGAACCGCGCTCGGCTTTTGGTTTGTCGCGAACATTCAAGAGATCGCGGACTTTTTGTCGCGAATGACGGGACGCGAGGTTTTCGATCCGTCGATTTATATGTTCCATCAGGTGCCGGCGATTATCGAGCCCGCGACCGTTTTTTGGATTGTCGTCGGGTCGCTTTTCATCGCGGTCGCTTCGAGCGTCTTGCCGGCGTTGCGAGCGGCGCGCCTGAAACCGGTCGACGCGTTGCGAATTTGAGCGGCGGCGTCGAACGTCGCGGGCGATTTTTCCTCGCTCATTAATATATTGACAAAAGTCGAGACGAAAAGTCGAAAAAAGCGCCGAACGACGATGAAAATCGGCGCTAAATTGGATTTTTGAAATAAAACGAGATTGGTAAAACGACGGCGTTTAAACGTCGCGCGACGATTCAGGAAACGAGCGAAGGGACGACGATGGAGCGAAAAGGCGACGACACTAAGAGAAACGACGCGCAAATTTTAGCGCAACTTCGCCGCCGACCCGCGTCGACGAATCGTCCCCAAGCGGAAGAAAACGCGTTTTGGTTCGACGAACCGAGCGTCGCCGTTCCGCAAACGCCGCCCGTTTCGCTTCCGCCCGCGACCGCGAACGACGAGTCGGCCGACGTCGCGAGCCGTTCCGAAGCGTTGCGCCGTTTAGTCGCCGGGAGCGCGCCGAAGGAGCCGATGAGCGCGTTGAGTCCGACGTTGCGAAATCTGCGCGAAGAGTTGGACGCTTCCAACGCGGCGACTTTTGCGGTTGAATTTAACGATAACGACGACTTTGCGGACGACGCGACGCTCGATTTGTTGGAATCGACCCTTGACGCGTCGCAACGCCGAGAAGAAAACGACGGGAAAGACGGTGCAAACGCGGCGACAAGCGAACTTGCGCAAGAAACGGAATTTGGACAAAGCGAGGCCGAAACGTTTGAATTAAACAATCTTAACGATCGAAACGGCGAAACGAGCCCGTCGGAACTCGCAAAATCGTTAGACGCGGCGGAGTCGGCGGAGATTTTGGAACCGTCGACGCCGCTTTTGGCGAGCGAAGACGCGCCGCCCGAGGCGACCGAGCCGTCGACTTCGCGAATTATTTTGCTCGAGTCCGCGGAATCGGACGGCGACCCTCGCAAAGAGCGCGACGATACGGCGGTCGTCGCGCCGGATTTGATGGTTGTTTCGAATTTAAAAAAAGGTTACGTTAAAGCGAAGAAATTGATTCCCGTTTTGCAGGGCGTCGATTTGACGGCGCGACAGGGGGAACTTCTCGCGATCGTCGGGCAAAGCGGGTCGGGAAAAAGCACGCTCCTGCACTTGATGGGAACGCTCGACGCGCCGGACTCCGGAACGATTCACTTCGACGGGCAGCGAATCGACAATCTTTCGGCGTCGCAACGGGACGTGTTGCGAAATCGTTTTATCGGAATGATATTTCAATTTTATCACTTGATTCCGGAGATGACGACGCTGGAAAACGTCTTGGCGCCGCTGATGATTCGCGAGTCGTTTTGGGGTTATTGGAGCAAAAAGCGGGAATACGTCGCGCGAGCGAAGGAGTTGCTGGCGCTCGTCGGGCTTTCGCATCGCTTGAACCATCGCCCGAACGAACTTTCCGGCGGCGAAATGCAGCGCGCGTCGATCGCTCGGGCGCTGATTTCGAATCCGCGTATTCTTTTGGCGGACGAACCGACCGGCAACCTCGACTCAAAAGCGTCGGTCGGCGTTTTGAAACTCCTGCGCCAACTGAACGAGGAGCAGAATTTAACGATCGTAATGGTTACGCACGATATGTCGCAAGCCGCCGACGCCGACCGCGCGATTCGTTTGGTCGACGGTTTGGTCGTTCCCGAGTGAGCGTCGCTCGCGGAATCGACGGCGTTTGGAGTTGACGAGCCGTTTTTTCGTTTTCCGTCGTCGTTTTCTTGCGCGCCGTCGACCGGAGAGCGCGCGAAAGGGCGGCGCGACTCGGACGTTTCCGACGTTCGACGTAAAAATTTCTTCTTTTTTCGCTCTTTTCCGCGATTCTTGCGCGGTCGAATCTTGTTAAACGTTTCAAGGCGGGGTAAAATAAAAGCGTCGACGTTGAGAACGACGCGCTTCGCGGCGGGTCGAAACGCGTCGACGTTCGAGTGTTGTTTAACGAGCGGCGGCGTTCTTGCGACGACGTTGAGCGACGTTGGAACGATTTCGACGCTCCGGATATTCGGCGCAAACGGCGCGAACGGAATATTCGGCGCGTTCGGAACGGCGTAAACCGACGGCGCGAAAGAATCGGCGCGTTCGACGGAACGGCGCGACGCTCGCCGATATTTGCGAAAGGCGTTTTATGTCTCTTAAAGTTTACATTAACGGGCGGCTGGTCGATCGCGAAGACGCGAAAGTCAGCGTTTTCGATCACGGATTTTTGTTCGGCGACGGGATTTTCGAAGGGTTGCGTTGTTACAACGGCAAAATTTTCCGTTTGAAACAACATATCGACCGCCTTTGGGATTCCGCGAAAACGCTCGATATTCAAATTCCCGTTACGAAGGAAGAAATGAGCGCCGCGATGTACCAAACGCTCGAAGCGAACGGCTTCACCGACGCCTACATTCGCTTGATCGTTACCCGCGGCGAAGGGACGCTCGGCCTCGACGCGCATCTTTGCAAAGACCCGGCGATCGTTATTATCGTTCAAAAACTCTCCCTTTACTCGGCCGACTTCTACGACCAAGGGATTAAAATCGTTACCGCCAGCACGATCCGCACGCCGTCCGACTCGGTCAATCCGCGCGTCAAGTCGTTGAACTATCTCAACAACATTATGGCGAAGATCGAAGCGTATTACGCCGGTTGCGAAGAAGCGTTGATGCTCAATCACAAGGGCGACGTCGCCGAATGCTCCGGAGACAATATTTTTATCGTTAAAAACGGCAAACTCAAGACGCCGCCGACCGACGCTTGCATCTTGGAAGGCGTTACGCGCAACGTCGTGTTGGAAATTTGCGAAGAACTCGGGCTTGAATGCGTCGAAGCGGCCTTTACCCGACACGACGTGTACACCGCCGACGAGTGCTTCCTAACCGGGAGCGCCGCCGAGTTGATTCCGGTCGTCGGCGTCGACGGACGCGTTATCGGCGACGGGAAACCGGGCAAGATCACCAAAACGATTTTGTCCGCGTTCGGCGATTTCGTCAAAAAAGACGCTTAATTACGCTTCGTTTCCGCCGCCGCGTCGTTGTCGAACGAGAAGCGCGGCGGCGGGCGACGTTTAAGCGTTCGAAGAAAACGGGCGACGTTCCGGCGACGCGTAGAGCGCGGCGGAGCGAACGGTCGTTTTTTGCCGTTTTGAAAATCGGCGGGGGCGAACGGAGCGCGTCGAGCGTTAAAGAATTGGCGTCGGATAAAGTTTGAGCTTGCGGACGGCGGCAAACGAAGAAAAACGATGAAATTTAACGGCTCTTTAAGAGCTGAAAATTAAAAATGAAAACGAAACTTGTCCTCGTTGGATACCGCGCGACCGGAAAATCGACTTTGGCGGCGCGTTTGGCCGAGCGTTGGGGGTTCGATTGGGTCGATACCGACGACGTCGTCGAAGCGCGGGCCGGGAAACGAATCGCCGACATTTTCGCGCAAGACGGCGAACCGGCGTTTCGCGATTGGGAAGCGGCGGTCGTCGCGGAGTTGGCGAGCGACCCGCGTCCGCTGGTTTTGGCGACGGGCGGCGGCGTTCCGTTGCGGGAGGAAAATCGCCGAATTTTGCGGGAGCGCGGCGTCGTCGTTTGGCTGACCGCGACGGTCGAGACGATCGCTCGGCGGATGAGCGGCGACAAGTCGACGGCGGCGCGGCGACCGGCGTTGACCGACGCGAAATCGCCGGTCGCCGAGATCGAGAAAGTGTTGGCGGCGCGCGAGCCGATTTATCGCGACGTCGCGACGTTGAGCGTCGCCGTCGACGGCAAGACGGTCGACGAGTTGGTCGAAGAGATCGCCGATCGCGTTCCTGAATATTTTGCCGAAGAGCGTTCGGGGCGGCGTTCTCGTTGAGTCGCGTCGACGGCGGCGGGCGGCGTTTATTAATATCGCCTTAATAATAACGAGGGGCGCCTGTTAATAAGAGGACGGTTGGATCGTTCGGACGACCGACCGAGACGTCGCGGCGGCGAGATCGGCGGCGATTTAAGTAAAAGCGCGCTAACTTGCCCGCGTTGGAAGGAAAACAAAGGTACAATGTCTCCGGCTCCTTTTTTATCGAGATTTATCGTCGGTTGGTTGGCGGCGCAGGCGACGAGTCGCGTTCAAGAAACGGTCGTCGACGAGCTGAAAGCGCGGGTCGCTTCCGGAAATTTGGGCGATTTGGGCGGCTTGGAGAATTACGAAGGGCTGTTGTTTAAGGGGAAGAAAGGCGCGACCGGAGCGAATTCCGAAAATTCCGGAACAAACGTCGGACTCGAACGCGTCGACGTCGGCGTCGTCGGCGCGACAAAGCGGGAGTTGGTCGGTATTTTGGATAAAATGGGGGTTCCGAAAACGACCAAAGGCGGCGATTCGTTGACGTTTTACACCGGGTCTTGGCTCGGCTTGCGGATTGCGGCGGTCGAAACCGGCGTCGGCGCGGCGCAAACGCGCAAAGGAGCGGAGGCGTTGATTCAAGCGTTTCGGCCGATTCGCGTCGTTTCGGTCGGATTCGCGACGGGATTGCGTCCGGATTTAAAGAGCGGCTCGCTCGTCGTTCCGGGGCTTTTGCGACGCGCGAACGGTTCGACGCTCGATTGGGGCGCCGGAAACGACGGCGATTTGGCGGCGGACGGGGAAACGTCGCCGTTTGGACGTTGGGCGAGCGGAACGTTGCTGAGCGTCGCGCGTCCCGTCGTCGAACCGAGCGAAAAGCGGAAATTGGGCGAGGAGACCGGCGCGGCGATTTGCGACCGAGGAACTTGGCCGACCGCCGAAGTTTGCGCCGCGTCCGACGTTCCGTTTCTGCCGTTGCGGGTCGTTCTCGACGCCTGCGACGAATCGGCGCCGCGCGACGTTCGAACCGTCGACAATTCGCAAAGCGCCGCTCGACTTCTCGGCGCGTTTTTCGGCGCCGTTTCGAAACGTCCGGGCGCCGCGCTTGACCTTTATAAAGCGAAAGAACGCGCGCTCGTCGCCGCCGACAAGTTGGCTTCCGCGCTTGAAACGATTTTGAAAGCGGGTTGTTGACGCGATTTCGTTGAATTCGAGTCGGCGAAGAACGAACGAGCGCCGATTTTAACGTTAAAATAAGCGTTTTGCGGGAACGAGGCAAGGCGGCGAGCGCGGTAAATCGGAGGATATTCGCCGATAACTTGAATTGATCGAGGCGGCGCGCGTTGGGGCGACGCAAGCGAGCGAAAAGACGCGATTGGGAGAAAAAGACGCTTTAACCCGAACGAGGAAAACGGGAAAGACGGGATAAATGGGAAAGACGCGGAAAACGCAAAGCGAACGCGGCGGAGCGAAACGGCGGCGAACGGTTCTTTTTCAAGACGGTTTGGGCGCGTTGAGCGTCGCCGCGTTTCTTTTTTTAGGCGCGACGGTTCGCGAAGTGAATCTCTTGATGGCGCTCGGCGCTTTTTTCGCCGGTTTCGCCGTTCTCGATTATTGGCTGGGGCGGCGTTCGTTGCGGCGGTTGCGCGTCGCTCGCAGGACGCCGGACGCGATTTTCGCCGGGGAACCGTTCGACGTCGAAATTGAAGTCGACGCGACTCGGCGCCGTTCGTCCGCTTGGGGGATCGTCGTCGAGGACGAATGGACGCGCCGAGAAGACGATCGCGACTCGTCGCCGTCGCCGCAGAAGCGCGAGAAAATAGAGAAGACGGAGGAAACGGAGGGGAAAAAGCAAAGGCGCGAGAGGAAAAAGGGGAGGAATAGGGAGAACGCGGAGGTTGGCGAGACCGGACAAGCCGAAGCGCGTCCGAACGTCGCGGCGACGACGCGTCCGACCGCTTATTTTCCGCAAGTGAAGGGGGGCTCGCGGCGCCGCGAACGTTATTGCGGCGTCGTCGCTCGACGCGGCGTTCGGCGGCTCGCGACATTGACGGCGTCGACCCGATTTCCTTTCGGTTTTTTCCGGAGTTCGGAACGATTCGAAGCGCCGGACGAAATTCTCGTTTTTCCGAAAATCGGCGTTTTGACCGAACGTTGGGACGCGGAATTCGGCGGCGCTCGACGGGAGGCGACCCTTGCGACCGCTCGAACTTCCCGAATCGCGGGCGAGACGTTGACCGTTCGCGATTGGCGCCCCGACGATTCGAAAAGAGCGATTCATTGGCGCGCGACGGCGAAACGCGATAAATTGCAGGCGCGCGACTTTGAAAAGCGGGAAAATTCCGTTAAAATTTTGATTCTCGACCTTTTTTTCAACGAAAATCGCGGCGCGGAGCGTTGTTTTGACGCGACGCCCGGCGAAAATAACAAGACGGGGGAAGACGGGGGAAATAAAGCGGTTGAAACGAATCGGGAAACGGAGCGAAAAGAGCGGAATAAGCGGACGGCGAACCGGCTCGACGCGCAAGAACAGGCCCGACGTTTGGCGCTCGTTGAAAAAGCCGTTTCGTTTGCCGCGACGTTGGTCGACCGTTGGACGCGTTCTAACGACGCGCGGTTTCTCCTCGCGATTAACGGCGACGAGGCGACGGCGACAAAAGAAAACGACGTTCGAGAAGTTGGAAGAAAAACGAACGATAAAAAGGACGCGACGAAGCGGAAAACGTTGGAAAACGATCGCGATGTTGAGGAAGCGAGCGTTTTAAACGGCCGCGTCGGAGCGGGAAGCGGCGCGTTTCGACGAGCGTTGACTCGTTTGGCGACCGTCGAAGCGCCGAGTCGCGACCGTTTGGACGAAATCGCCGCGTCGCTCGACCCGCGAGTTTGGGCGAACGCGCGGATCGTCGTCGTTTCCGTCGCGCCTCTCGACGCCGTTCGCTTTGAAGAAAATGTTGAGAAAATGGAGAGAGTAAATAAAATAAACAAGGCGGTGGCGTCGGGAATCGAGAGAGGAATCGGCGGGCGATGGCGCGACGCGAGAACGGTCGACGTTTCGGCGTTCGATTTTGACGATTATTTCGAATGTTAGTCTTGGCCAACGGCGCGACGAGACGGAAAGACGGCGGCGGCGAAAAGAAATTTTGAAGGAAAAACGTTAAAATATCGAACCGACGCGGGCGCCCCCCTCGAAAAAAATCGGCGACAGGGTAAAATTAACGTTAAGAGCGCGTCTATTTTCGACCTGAAAGATCGAAACGCGCTTGTCGAGCGCGCCGCGTTTTTACGTCGCTCCGATTATCGATTTAATCGCTGGAATTAATCGCGGCGTTTCGGGAATGATTTTGTGTAACGTAAACGGAAAGAAGCGAGCAATGAGCGTCGAACGTTATCCCTATTTGAAGGCGGAAGACCCGGAAATTTACGACTTGATTCAACGGCAAATCGAGATGGAAGACACGACGCTGAAAATGATCGCGTCGGAAAGTTACGCCTCGACGCCGGTGATGGAAGCCTGCGGTTCGATTTTCACGAACAAATATTGCGAAGGTTACCCGGGCGCCCGTTATTACGAAGGGAACGAAGTCGTCGACGATCTCGAAAATCTCGCGATCGCTCGCGCTAAAGAACTGTTCGGTTGCGAACACGCCAACGTTCAGCCGTATTCCGGCTCCCCGGCGAACAGCGCCGTTTACCGCGCGTTGTTGCAACCGGGCGACAAAGTGATGGGCGTTCCGGTTTCGGACGGCGGCCACCTGACGCACGGCTGGAAAGTTAGCTTCTCCGGAATGGACTTCCAACAAGTCGCGTACCGCCCGAACCAAGAAACCGGGCGTCTCAATATGGACGAAGTCCGCGAAATCGCCCTCCGCGAACGTCCGAAAATGATTTGGGCCGGGATGAGCGCGTACCCGTTCAAACTCGATTACGCCGCGTTCGCCGAAATCGCGAAGGAAATCGACGCGTATTTGGTCGCCGATATTGCCCATATTAACTCGCTTATTATCGCCGGCGTTCACCCGAATCCGGTTCCGTACTGCGACGTCGTTACCAGCACCGCGCACAAGATGCTCCGCGGCCCGTGCGCCGGTTTCATTTTGTCGAAGGTCGAAGACCGTTACCAAGCGAAATATCACGCCGAATCGAAGTGGAACCTTGCGCAACGCATCGATCGCGCCGTCTTCCCGACGCTCCAAGGCGGCCCGCATATGCACGCGGTCGCCGGGATGGCCGCGGCGTTCAAATACGCGCAAACCGCCGAATTTAAGGCTTACGGCGAACAAATCGTCAAGAACGCGCAAGCGCTTTGCGCCGAGTTGGAAGCGCTCGGACGCTCGATCGCCGGCGGCGGCACCGAAACGCACCTCCTCCTGCTCGACTTCCGCAAGGAAGAGTTCACCGGGAAAGACGCCGCGAAAGCGTTGGCGAAGTGCGGTATTATCGCGAACTTCAATATGGTGCCGGGCGACACGCGCTCGCCGTTCAAGACGAGCGGCGTCCGTTTGGGAACGCCGTCGTTGACGAGCGCCGGGATGAAAGAGCCGGAAATGAAGAAAGTCGCGGCTTGGATTGACCGCGTTTGCAAGAATATCGACAATATCGACGAAGTCGCGCCGACGATTCGCGCCGAAATCGCCGAATTCTGCCGCGGATTCAAGAAGCCGGGAATCGGCGACTGAAAATAGACCGACTTGATCGGTAATTTTTCGTCGGCGAAGCGTCGCGTCGCGAGGTCGGTCCAAAACGCAAAGCGACGTTTCGACGGCGAAACAATAGCGCGAACGAAACGTTCGACGGTTAAAAATCGTAGACGCCGGTGGCGTTTTGCCTTCGCGTCGGCGATTTTGAGCGTTTTACGGGCGCGACGTCGGCGCTTTGGGCGAGCGAAGCCCGGGGAAACGGAAAGGACGAGCGGTTCTTGAAAAGTTCGCGTCCGTCGATTTTCGGGCGAGCGAAGCCCGGGAAAACGGAAAGAGCGAGCGTCGG
>JAFSFF010000069.1 GCA_017435375.1 Thermoguttaceae bacterium | reverse complement strand
CTGGCGCACTCGCGAACCGGCGTCGATATTCACCCGGGCGCGAAAATCGGCGAGTATTTCTTCATCGACCACGGCACCGGCGTCGTGATCGGCGAGACGTGCGAAATCGGCGATTGGGTCAAGATTTACCAAGGCGTTACGCTCGGCGCGTTGAGTTTCCCGCGCGACGAAAAGGGCGAACTCGTTCGCGGAACGAAGCGGCATCCGACGTTGGAAGACGGCGTCGTCGTTTACGCGAACGCGACGATTTTGGGGGGCGACGTCGTTATCGGTCGCGATTCGGTCGTCGGCTCGAACGTTTGGTTGACGAAATCGATCGCGCCGCGTTCGACGATCGTTATCGAGAAACCGCGCTTGGTCGTTCGGGAGAACTAGTCGAACGAAAGGTTGAGTTTCCCGCGCGACGACAAGGGCGAACTCGTCCGCGGAACGAAGCGGCGTCCGACGCTGGAAGACGGCGTCGTCGTTTATGCGAACGCGACGATTTTGGGGGGCGACGTCGTTATCGGTCGCGATTCGGTCGTCGGCTCGAACGTTTGGCTGACGAAATCGATCGCGCCGCGTTCGACGATCGTTATCGAGAAACCGCGTCTCGTCGTTCGGGAAAACTGACGCGACGCAAGAAACGCGAAAACGACGGGTTCGCTCAAAGCGGCGGCCCGTCGTTTTTCGTTTTGCGTTAGTCGCGAAAGCGGTTAAACGCGACTCATTCTTCCGACGTCAGTTCGAAGTTGAACGTGTTCGAACCCTTGACGACCGTCGCGGTCAAACCGGACGTTTCGGCGTTCAGGTAACGAGCCGGAGCGCGTTGCACTTCTTCCATTTCCGGAACTTCTTCGCCGTCGTCGTTCGTCGTCATATTGCCGGTTTCGACTTCGTCGACGCAGTCGATCGTAACGACGTAGTCGCCCGGGGTCGTGCCGGCGTCGGCGGCGCCGAGGAGCGTTTGCAGTTTGTATTCGCCGGCTTCGTTCGTGCGACCGACGCTTTGTTGCGCGCCGGAAGCCTTGTCGACCGGCGTGAAGTAGACGGTCGCGTTCGGGAGCGGTTCGCCGTCGAGCGTAACGACGCCGGTAACGCCTTCGGTTTTGATCGCGCCGCCGCCGCAAGCCGGGATCGTCGCCAAAAGACCGATGAGCGCGAAGAACAACAGGAATTTATTTTTCATCACGGGTTCCTATTTCAAACGTTGCGTCGCCGCGTCCCGTCGACTTCGCCGAGTCGACTTTGAACGCGAAAACGAGGAAAGTGAAAGGGGGAAAAACGACGCGTCCGACGCAAACGGACGAACGCGCCGCGTAAAGTTTGCGATTAAAGCGTTTCGGTTTCGCCTTTGTTCGGAGTCGCCATCGCGCCCCAAACGCCGTGCCACGATTTGCCGGTCCACTTGTTGTCTTGACCTTCGGCGTTCGCCGCGCCGCCCATAATTTCGGTGATGTTGCCGCAGTCGACCGTTTCGCTAACGAAGCGGACGGAACCGTCGCACATCACGACGTTGACGCCGCCGCTGTGGTTCGACGACGCGGAAATGCAACCGTAGTCGGACGATTCGCCGCCGCCGGAACCGCAGCAGCTCGGGGAGTTCGGCGGAAGCGCCGCTTGGAATTGCGTGCAGGCGCTGCGCGCGTCGATCCAACGACGACCTTTGATCGTGTAAACGGTCGTGCCTTCGGTGATTTGGCCGTTTTCGCCGCGGAACGCCAAGCACGCCGACGACGGTTTCGACTTCGCGCCGGTCAGGTACGCGACCGCCGATTTGACGCTGCGGTCGTTATCGACTTCGGTAACGTTGATTTCGCTGAACGCCATCGTGTTGCTAAGACCGTCGGTGATCGTCGCGAACGTCGTGTTCGGGCAGAAGTAACCGCTCATAAAGACGCCGCGGCGGTTTTGGTTCCCGGTCGAGTCGTTCGACATAATCGCGTCGCCGTTGTTCGTGGCGTAACTGCAGCGACCGATGTGGTTGTCTTGGCCCTTCGAGCCGACGGCGCGACCTTCCGACGGGCAGAGGAACGCGTCGATGGCGGCGGTCGCCGGGTTTTCGGTCATGTCGGTCGGAATAGCGCTTCCGTCGGTCGGGCTGAAGGAGTACGCGCTATTGCCGGTTTGTTGCGCTTTTTTGAGAGCGGCGGTCATCGTGTCGAAGAGCGCGGTTTGTTCGATGTACGGGAGGAGCAACGCTTGCGCGGAGTAGCGTTGGAGGCGGCTTAAGGTCGCTTCGTGATAAAAGCCGTCTTCCCAAAACTTGTCGCGGAATTGGTTCGGGATGCGGTTGTGCGCGTCGTGGAAGTTTTGGATCGCGAGGCCGAGCTGCTTCATATTGTTGGTGCATTGCATACGTCGGGCCGCCTCGCGCGCCGCTTGGACGGCGGGGAGGAGCAACCCGATGAGAATGCCGATGATCGCGATGACGACCAACAATTCGACGAGGGTGAAGCCGCGGCGCGACTTCGAGGAGGCGAACGCCATTTCTGTTTCCTTTTCCTTTAGGCGTTGGGGACGATAAAATGGAAAATATCGACGCGTCAAACAAAAGAACGCGTCCAACGACAAGTCGTTTGAAAAGGAAACGGTCAACGGGACTCCGCTTCGCGTCGAACGGAAGCGCGTTTAGAAAGCGTCGACCGAAACGGACGGTCGATTTACTAAAGCCAAACCGGAAGGACGGCAAAGAACAAGTCGTTAACACAATTATAAAACGAGCGGCGAATCTGTCAACGCGGCGTCCTTCGACTTGACGCGAAAACGCGGCGGAAAGCGCGAAATTTGTCCGTTTTTTCGGAACGAAACGCAAAACCGCCGCCGACGTTCGAGCGGAAAACCCGACCCGTCGACGGCGGTCGAAAAAACGCCGTTAAACGTCGCAAGTTAACGAACGGCGATTAGAGCGATTCGGTTTCGCCCTTGCCCGGGGTCGCCATCGCGCCCCAGACGCCGTGCCAAGACTTGCCGGCCCAGGTGTAGTCGCAACCGTCCGTGTTGGCGGAGCCGCCCATAATCTCGGTGATGTTGCCGCAGTCGATCGTTTCGCTAACGAAGCGGACGGAACCGTCGCACATGACGACGTTGACGCCGCCGCTGTGGTTGCTCGACGGAGTGGAAATCGTGAAGTCGTCTTTCGACCCGCCGCCGGAACCGCAGCAGCTCGGGGAGTTCGGCGGAAGCGCCGCGGTGAAGTTCGAGCAGGCGCTGCGCGCGTCGCACCAACGACGGCCCTTGATCGGGTACGTTTTATCGACGTTCGTCATGCCGCCTTCGCCGCGCGTCGCCAAGCAGGCCGCCGGGGCTTTGGTCTTCAAGCTCGTAACGTAAGCGACAATGTTGCTCGACTTAACGCCGCCCGCTTGATCGGAAACGGTCGTTTCGGAGAACGCCATCGTGTTGCTGGTGCCGTCGGTGATTGTCGCGAGGGTCGTCTTGCCGGCTTTAGCGAAGTTGACGAAGACGCCGCGACGGTGCGTGTTGCCGCGTCCGGAGGTGTTTTGATACGCCGCGTCGCCGACGTTGCAGAGGTAGCTCGTGCGACCCATATGGCCGGTTTCGCCCTTGGAACCGGCGGCCAAACCGTCGGACGGGCAGAGGAGCGGGTCGATTTTCGCGGTCAGCGGGTTGCGCGACATGCCGGGCGGAATATCGCTTCCGTTGGTCGGGCTCGGCATGTAACTCGCGTCGCCGGACGACTTCGCTTTTTCGCAGAGGCCGGTGAGTTCGGAGTAAAGCGCGTTTTGCTCGACGTAGGGGAGGAGCAACGCTTGCGCCGTGTAGCGTTGCGGACGGCTGCAGATCGACGCGGTGTTGTTGTAAGGATCGGAAGTTCCGTTCGGAACGAAGCTCATCCAGATTTCGTCGCAGTATTGGTTCGGAATGCGACCGTGCGCGTCGGCGAAGTTGTGGAGGGCCAAGCCGAGTTGCTTCATGTTGTTGGTGCATTGCATACGACGGGCCGCTTCGCGCGCCGCTTGGACGGCGGGGAGGAGCAAACCGATCAAAATGCCGATGATCGCGATTACGACCAACAGCTCGACAAGGGTGAAGCCGCGGCGCGACTTCGAAACGGTAATCGTCATGTCGTTTTCCTTTAGGACTTAACGGGGAGGATAAAGGGTAACGACGCCGCGTCAACGTTAACGGGGGCGTCGACTTTAGGCGATTAGCGCGAAAAAAGATTCGGTGAAAAGGCGCGGCAAAGCAAACGCCGCCGCTCCCCTCATTCTAACGCAAGCGCGCGTTTTCGTCAAGGAAAAAGCGGAAAAAACGTCGCCGTTCGCGGAATTTTTTGCGCGTCGGGGCGGCGAAACCGGAGAATCGGAAGAAAGGGAATCGGCGCGTCGAAAAAAAGAACCGCGTTTCGACGGCGAAACGTCGAAACGCGGGAAAAGACTGTTCGAACGCGCGGCGAATCGTCAAACGAGAACGAGGCGACCGTCGAGCATATCCGGAATCTTTTTGCGAACCTCCGCTTCGATCTCGCGTTGAGGATAACGAACGCTAAAGTGCGACGCGATAATCTTTTGGTTCTTGAACTTTTCGCGGCGGTCGACGTAATCCTCGACACGCATATGGCCGCCCTTTTTGAGCCCGTCGTTGCGCCGCGACGAAATGCGCGTCATCTCGGCGATTAAGACGTCCGCTTCGAACATCGCCGGGTTCTCGTCGAGCCCGCGAGCGGAGCTGTCCCCCAAAAACGCGACGCGCGGGAAACGCAACTCGTAAGAAATTTCGACGCCGGAGAGGTTGAGGTCGCGGATTTCGTCGCCGCTCAACTCCAAAAACTCCGGCTTCAACTTTTTGCGTCGCTCCCAAACGACGTACCCGACCGACGGCGTCGAGTGGTAGGTCTTGTGAACGCTAACGACGAGTTCGCGCGACAAATCGATTTCGTCCCCCGGTTTGACGCCGATCAACTCGCAGGGGAGCGCGCCTTGATCCAAACGGCAAAAGACGCCGAGAAGTTGGCGAACCTCCGCGACTTTTTCCGCCGGAAGGTAAATCGTCGGCGGCTCCATCTTCATCATCCGTCGACGCGCGACGTAAGCCGGGAGCGCCAAAATATGATCCATATGGGTGTGCGATACAAAGTAACGCGGCGTTCCCATAAACTCCCAAGGTTGCCAACCGAGGTCGAACCCGAGTTTGAACTCCGGAACGCGCCAAAACGTCTTCACCGGAGCGCGGGAAAACCCCTCGACGGTGAAGAGTTCGCACTTGATTTGACGGTACGAAGCGCGTTCCGCGTAATTGTCGAGCGCCGGATTAAATTTCGATTTTTTAGGCGATTCGGGCATATTGGGGGCTTCTTTCGGTCGACGCGTCGCCGGGGAGGCGCGTTCGTTCGTTTCGCGTCGGGTCGGGGCGACTCCGAAAGAACGCGAAACGAACCGACCTTTATTTTACCCGATTTTTCCGATTTAGGAAGGGGGGCGCGCCGACTAAGCGTCGGCTTCCGCTTCCGCCGCCTCTTCGAGCTTGCGTTCGTACTCGGCGCGGTCGACGTCCGGAAGAGCGCGTCGCGTTCGGGCGCCGGACGGGTTCGCGGCAATATCGGTATAGATATTAATGTCGTCGACGATTTGGAAGTCGTACATTCCGACGCAAAGGAAGTCGGCGCCGCCGTCGAGCGCGAAGCGGAACCCCTGTTGCGGCGAAACGGCGCCGGCGGCCAACGTTTTGAACGCGACCCAAGGTTCCGGGCGCGCTTCCATAAACGCTTTAGTGTCGTCCGGGCGACGGCAGTAAACGTTGTCGTGTTCCTGCGGGTGTTGCGCCGACCAATACGTCAACGGGTGGTAGGTCTTCATCCAAAAGTCCGGGACGATTCCGAAGTCGAGCGCCGCTTGGAGCGTTTCGACGCGGTGAGCGCCGAGGCCCGCCGGAAGACCCGCGTCGCGAATCGTTTCGACGATCTGAGCCAAGCGGTCGAGCTTTCCTTCGCGAACGAGGCGGTCGCAAGTTTCGCCCTGCGGGTAAACCGCCGCCGAGCCGCAGTCGATGGTGCGCTTGACGACGTCCGGATCGTCGGTGCATTGCGAAATCAGCTTCATTTTGCCGTCCGTCCACTTCCAATAGTTGGACATCATTTGGCCTTGGTTCCAGTCGCCGAGGAAGGCGTTGATCCCGCATTCTTCCGCGAGCATAAACGTTTCGACGCACTTTTGCTCGGTGTGATACGCTTTAATCAAATCGGAAACGTAAATCAAATCGCGAGCGTGCGCGTATCCGCCGATTAAGTTGCCGCCCAAGATGACGCGGCTGACGACGAGGTCTTTGCCGAGTTTCGCGAGCGGAACTTTAGCGTTCAGTTTGGCGCGCGGTTTGACGTTGAACGACGTGCGCGTCGCGCCGGAGCGTCCGTCGACTTGCGCCGCTTGGCCGTTTTGCGTATTTTGCGCGTTTTGCGCTTCTTGCGCGACAAGGTTGCGTTCTTCGTAACTGCGCAGTCCGGCGACGCTCGCGGTCGAGGCGAGCGCGGCGGCGACGGTCGTTTTCAGCGCGTCGCGGCGGGTAACGTGTTGCGGGGAACGCGAGTTTTCGGGCGATTTCGGTTGCATCGGCTGCTCCTTCGGCGAAGTAAAACGTTGAAAAGAAAGGAAAACGGGAGAACGCGACGTCGGCGGAGAACGTAAACGGCGGCGCGTCAAAAACGATTATAACCGATTCGGCGGCGAATTGCGAGCGTTTGGAACGACGGCGGACGATTTTTTTTCGATTTTTTTCGATTACTCGCCGTTGTTTGATTTTTTGAAAAACGTCGCGTTATTGTCTGCCTTCGGGGGCGCGAAACGTCGGAGAATCGAACGCGTTTGAAAACGTTGAATTTTGTTTGAAAAT
>JAFSFF010000010.1 GCA_017435375.1 Thermoguttaceae bacterium | reverse complement strand
TTCGAGCGGCTCCGAGTACGCGAAGTTGTTCGGCGAGCAAACGACGCCGCTTCGCAAGTCGACCAATTCGTTCGGGTTGCGGTAGTCGAAACGCTCCGAGTCGTTGAAGAAAACGATCGTTTTGTCGTGCCCGAATTTTTTCGGCGGCGCGTCCAAGACGCTGATCGTCTCGATAAAACCGAGCTTGCCCGCCGGGAGCTGCGCCGCCGCGTCCGGGAGACCGCAGAGCTTCATCGTTTCCGGCCAACCCGCCGACGAGAGATAGCGTTTCGCGCGGATTTCTTCGCCGTTATCCAAAATGATGCGGTCGACCGAGTCGCCGTCCGAAACGATCTTCTCGACGCCGCAACGCAAACGCAGTTCGCCGCCTAAGTTGCGGAATTTTTTCAGCAACTTCAAAAGGATGTGCCGGACGCCGTCGAACGGGCGCGCGAAACCTTCCAGGAAGATCGAACGGAACATTACGCAGAACTGGCCGAACTCCATATCTTGCTCGCGAGCGCCGCCGTAATAAAGGAGCGGGCAGAAGATCATATCGACCAACGCCGGATCGGAAATGTGCGACGAGACGTACTCGCGCGCCGAACCGCCCGCCGTCCCGAGGCCGAGCTGGTCGTAACCGACCAAACCGTCGACCATTCGGCGGAAACCGTCGATCTGCGACGGGAACTTCTCCGCGATCTCCGCTTCCAAAACGCCGAAATCGTTCGTAAAGTTCAACGAAACGCCCGGAAACGCGATCGACGAGCCGTTTTGCTGCGTTAAACCGAATTCGTCCCAAGACATGCGCAGGTGGCGAACGATGCGCGCCAACGGCCCGGCTTTCGTTCCCTTCGGCGCGTAGTTTGTCAGCGCGTGCAGACCGACGTCGAAGTTGCGACCGTTGCGACGGTAAAAGGAGTTTAAACCGCCGATCGTACTGTGTTTTTCAAGAATGCAGACGTTGCGATCGAATTGCGCCATCCGAATCCCCGCCGCCAGCCCGGACATACCGGCGCCGACGACGACCGCGTCGTAAATTTTATCCGACATTGCGCCTCAATTTGGATTTAACGTGTTAAGAAGTTAATTTAAGAGCGAAAACGCGAGAGGAGGGGCTTCGAAAGCGCGAAACGCCGCGACCCTACCGAAAACCTTATTATATCCGATTTAACGCTCGACGCAAGCGGGGGAAGAGCCCAAATTGAAAAAAACTCCGCCGCTTCAAAGAAACGACGGAGTTTTGAAGACGCCGAAGCGCGTCGCGGACGTCGGCGACGTTACTTCGTTAAACCGACCATATTGGCGATCATATCGAGAACCGGGCCGGTAATGTCGAACGAGCATTCTTCGTAGCTCCAAATGGTGCGGCAAAGCTCGTAAGCGCCGATCGTCGCGAGGAGAACGAAGAGGAAGCAAGGAACGAGGAAAATGAAGTCCTTGCCGGTATATTCCGTTTGCGGAGCGCGCGCGGCGACCGGAGCGACTTCCGCGTCGCCGCCGAAACCGGCGTCGGCGGAAGTCGAGTCGAAGGAACCGCCGCCAAAAGCGTCGTCGTTTCCGCCGAAACCGCCGAAAGCGTCGCCGGCGGGCGTTTCAACGGCGTTGGCGAACGGGTTCGCGTCGTCGGTCGCGGCGCCGAAATCGCCGAACGGATTCGAATCGTCGGTCGCGGCGGGCGTTTCGAACGCGGCGAAGGCGCCGGAATCGTCGTCGCCGTCGTCTTTGGTGAAGAAGGGGTCGTCTTCGGAAGCGATTTCGATCGATTGCGAAACGCTTTCCGATTCGGCGACGCCGTAAGTCGAGGATTCGTCGGAGGCGAGTTGGAAGTCTTCGGCGCCGGTTCCGAGAATCGTCGCGGTGTCGGAGTTCGCGTCTTGTTCGAGTTCGAGAACGGCGGACGGTTTCGGTTCGTCGGCGAGTTCGAAGATGCTGTCGTCATCGTCGTCCGCGTCGGGAGCGAACGCCGCGTCGTTTTGAACCTCGACGCCTTCGAGCGCGAAATCTTCCGCGTCGTCGCCGAGGAGCGAAAGACCGCTGTCGCTGCCGAGATGCAGACCGCTGCCGGAACCCGAGCCGCCGAGAACGACGTCGCCGCCGTCGAGCGAAACGTTCGAGCCGCTCAAATCGACGTCGTCGAGGAGGGAAAGACCGCTGTCGCTGCCGAGGTGCAGAAGATCGTCGTCGGAAGCGCCGGCGAGCGCGTCGGCGTCGTCGCTTTCGACGCTGAAGACGGAAGCGGATTCGTCGTCGGCTTTCGGCTCGTCGTCGGCGACGAGAAGAAGATCGTCGTCCGCGACGTCGGCTTCCGGAGCGAACGCGGCCGGTTCCGGCGCGGCTTCCGCTTGCGGCACTTCGTCGACGAGCAGGAGGTCGTCGGCTTCGGAATCGAGCGCGAGACCGAAATCGGCGTCGTCTTCGGTCGCGGCTTGCGCTTCTTCGACTTGCGGCGCGTCTTTTTCGAGGTCGAGCGCGAGGCCGAAGTCGGCGTCGTCTTCCGCTTGCGGTTCCGCGACGATTTGCAGATCGTCGTCGCCGGAAGCGTCGTCGAGAACGAAATCGGGTTCCGCGTCGACGTTCGTTTTAATTTCGAGCGTTTCGGCGGTCGCGTCGATCATCGCGTCGAAGGACGAGGAATCGGCGAGCATCGTCGGGAGTTCTTCTTCGTCGGAATCGTTCAAAAGGTCGGAAGCGGCGTTTGTCGCGGGGGTGGAACGTTCGCGGATGAGATCCGTTAAATATTTTTCGACGTCTTCCTTGCGAAATTTCCAACTCGCGCCGTCTCGAAACGCGCGCAGTTTATTCGCTTCGCGCAGACGGTTGACGTCGCCCGGGGTGCAGTCTAAAATTTCAGCGGTTTTTTCAAGGGTATAGTACATTCGAACATTCCTAAAATTTAAACGAATATCGACAATAGGGTTTTTTGACGCGTCGTCCGCGCCGTCGACGGCGCGTCGAAAACCGTCGAGCCCGACGACGAGGGCTTCGAGCGGCTAATATAAATACGGGCGGGGAAAACGAACGGCGACGAAACGTTCGAAACGGCGTCGAAAAGACGCTCCTTCGCTTTGTTTCGACCGACGCGCGCAAAAAATTCCGCGTCGGCGATTTTTTGACGGACGTCGCGGTCGTTCCGTTTTTAACGACGGCTCCTTACAACGACGCCGAGTTCGCTTGTTCGCGAATTTGCGCCGGCGTCAGGCCTTCGCAGTTGAAGTTTTCGAGTATCAGGTCCATTTCGAAAGCGCGCGTCGCGACGAGTTCGATCGTGCTGTTGGCGCCGCGTTCGCGAATCCAGTAAACGCAAATGCGCTTCGTTTCGGAGTCGACGAGAACGATCTGCCGTCCGTTTTCGTTCGTTAGCGACGAATCGAAAGCGTACAACGGCGGCACTTCCAGCGGACGCGAAAACTTCGCCGTTCCGTCCGTTCCGAGCGAAACTTGCGGGGCGGCGTCGGCGATCAACGCGTCGCGCGGCGTCGGATACGACGCTGGTTGCGCGTCGGCGCTCGACCGAAAATCGTTCGCGCAAACGCCGAGCGCGAGGCCGAAAAGAACTAATAAAACGGGTTTAACAAGTCGGTTCATTGGGGTCTCGCTTTGGAACGCCGGGACGCGTTCTCGACGGTTCCGCGCAAACTTCAGCGACGGTAAAACCGGTAAAGTTTGCTGGGTCTGCGCTTTTTGGTCAAGCTACGCGTCTATTTTATTCCAATTATTTTAAAAAATCAACAATAGTTTGTCTATTTTAAAACGTTTTTTTGCAATCTTACGTAAAAACGCGCCGGTTGTGCGGATTCTAGGGACGTTGCGGAGAACGGAACGCGGAGAACGGCTCGGACGCGCTTTCGCTTAAATTATTATACGCCGAACGACGGCGCGCGGTTCGGCGGCTTTTGACGATTTTGCGGAAAAAGAGAAGAAAGCGCGAAGGAAGTCGGAAGTTAAAAAAGACGAACGCCGTTCGCCGACCCGAGAGTCGAACGAACGGCGTTTGAAAAACGGCGCGTTTTCTAAAAACGGCGTCTAAAAGAGCGCGCTTTTAGAAAACGGAAAAGCGTCGCGTTAAAATCACGGCATTTTCGCGCTTTGACCGCCGGCGGCCGGAAGGTACGCGTACTTGACGTAGTCGGCGACCATACGGTGCGCGCTGAAACGCCAAGCGAGCGTCGCGATCGAGTTCTTCATACGGCGAATCCAACGAACCGGGAGGCCGTCTTTGTCGCGGTCGTAGAACATCGGAACGACTTCGTTTTCGAGCGTTTTGAGGAGGTTTGCGTTGTCGCGTTCGTCCATAATGCGCAGGTCGGTGTTGATCTAGCCGTCGCCGATGGCGAAACCGTTCGAACCGTGGTAGGCTTCCGCCCACCAACCGTCGAGGATGGAGAAGTTGAGCGCGCCGTTGAGGACGACCTTTTGGCCGCTCGTTCCGGACGCTTCGAGCGGACGACGCGGGTTGTTGAGCCACACGTCGACGCCTTGCACCAAGCGGCG
>JAFSFF010000068.1 GCA_017435375.1 Thermoguttaceae bacterium | reverse complement strand
TGCATTCGATTTCGTCGTCGTCGATCGACGGGAAATAGCTGCGTTTTTCGACCGAAATGTTGTAACCGCTGTTGCGGAAGAGTTCGACCGTCGCTTCTTGGAGACTGCCGGCCGGAATGCCGAGTTTCAGGATTTTATCGGACATTTGATTTCTTTCTTTTTCGTTCGTTATTTTATTTTTTCAAAGCGTCGAGAAGCAAGGAAACAGTCGAACGCCCGTTCTTGCGCTCCCCCTTCCCGCGACTTTGTTTTTCGTTATTTAGCGCGGCGCCTTGAGTTTGCCCGGCGCCGCTAGCGTTTTTCGCCGACTTCGCTTACTTCTTGTAAACTTCTTTCGGGTCGAAGACGCGTTCGCCGACGACGACGTAATCGTCGCCTTGGAGTTGACGGAAGAAGCAGCTCGGGTAACCTTCGTGGCAAGCGGAACCGCCGACTTGGTCGACTTTCAAGAGAAGCGTGTCGCAGTCGCAATCGATGTAAATCCCGTGAACCTTTTGAACGTTGCCGCTCTCTTCGCCTTTGCGCCAAAGTTTGTTGCGGCTGCGGCTGTAGTAAACGGCGTAACCGAGTTTCAGCGTTTCTTCGTAGCTTTCCTCGTTCATATACGCCATCATCAGGACTTCGCCGGTTTTATAATCTTGCGCGATCGCGGGAACGAGCCCGTCGCCCTTTTTGAAGTTCGGACGGATTTTATCGTTGCAGCAGCTGCAGGAATTGCTCATTTTTCTTTTCTTTCTTGCTTTTTGCACGTTTTACGTCGACGCCGCTTTTCGCGGAGCAAAACGCCGACGCGTTCTCGGGTAATCGGCTATCGACGGCGAAACGCTCGCCCGCTTTCGACTCGGCCTCGCCGTCAAAATCATCAAAATCGACCGACGCTAGCGACTCGCGCCGCCGATTTCGACGTTAATATCGTTTAATTCAACGCAAACGACGCGTCTTTCGTCGCCGACGCGCCCCTTGCGGTTCGTTCGCTTATTGACGCGACGCGGCGACGGCTCGCAAACGTTCGAGCGTCGCGACGTTGACGTCGCGTTGCGTTTTCAGCTCTTCGAGGGAAGCGCGCTCTTTTTCGACGACGTGCGCCGGGGCCTTTTCGGCGAAACCGCCGGAAAGTTTCGCTTCCTTCGACTTAATGAAACCTTCGAGTTTCTCGACTTCTTTTTCTTTTTTCGCGATTTCCGTCGCGACGTCGATCAACTCGGCGACGTCGACGTAAACCTCCATTCCCGGCGCGGCGGCGTTCGACGAGAGAACCGGCGTTTCGACGTCGGGCCCGAACCCGGTCGCGACCGCTCCGGCCATCGAACGGAAATAATCCTTCATCGGATCGAGGAGCGCGGCGACGTCGGCGTCGCACTTGACGGCGAACTTCACTTCGGTCTTCGGCGGAACGTTTTGACGGGCGCGCGCTTCGCGGACGCAACGGAGCGCCTCTTGGAATTGCGCGAATCGAGCTTCGATTTCCGGGTCGATCGCCGCTTCGTCGACGGTCGGCCAAGGCGCGATCGAAACGCTTTCGGTCGCTTGCGTCGGGACGGCGCCGCGAACCGGGGCGAAGTCGGCCAAACGGCGCCAAACTTCCTCGGTAACGAACGGCGCGATCGGGTGCAGGAGCCGCAGGAGCGAATCCAAGACCGTCAGCAAGACGTTTTGCGCCAAATTGCGACGCGCCGGGTCGAAGAGACGCGACTTCGAAATTTCGACGTAAAAACTGCAGAACTCGTCCCAAGCGAAGTCGTACAGCGCGCGGGCGGCGTCCGAATACTTGTAACGTTCGAGCGATTCCGTAACGCGTTGCGTAACGCTCGCCAAACGGCTCAAAATCCAGCGGTCTTCGACGAGAAGTTCGCTCGGGTCGAGCGCCTTCGGTTCGAAACCTTCAAGGTTAATCATCACGAAACGCGACGCGTTCCACAACTTGTTGCAGAAGTTGCGGGCGACTTCGAAACGTTCGCCGACGACCGGGCCGAGCGGAAGCGCTTTGTCTTCCTCGGTTTCCGCCCATTGCGTCGAAAACGCTTGCTTGCATTTCGGGCAGTCGATGCGCGGGAGCGTCCGGTTTTTCTTCGTTTGCTCGACCGTCGCGCCGCAATGCGGGCATTCGAAGTCCAACGCCAGGCGGACGTCTTGGCTGTCGGTCGTCAGGAACGCGAGAGCGAAACGGAGCGCGTCGGCGCCGAATTTCTCCATCACCGCGATCGGGTCGACGCCGTTCCCCTTCGACTTCGACATCCCTTCGCCGTACTTGTCCAAAATTTTCGGGTGAATGAAGACCGTTTCGAACGGTTTTTTCCCGGTGTTGAAGTAGCCGGCCAAAACCATCCGCGCGACCCAAAGGCTAATGATGTCGCGGCTGGTGATCAGGACGCTCGTCGGGTAATAGTAGTCGAGTTCCGCCGTTTTTTCCGGCCAACCGAGGGTCGAGTGCGGCCAAAGCGCCGAGCTGAACCAAGTGTCGAGGACGTCGTCGTCGCGGACGAGCTTGCGACCCGGAACCGCGTCTTCGGCCAAATCTTCCGTTTGCGAGCAGACGAGCCAACCGCCGGTCGACTCGTTCGGACGCCACATCACGTCGGAACGCCCGGCGAACGCGGTTTCGAGTTCCGCTTCGGTCGCGTCGGAGTACCAAATCGGAATGCGGTGCCCCCACCAAAGTTGGCGTCCGATCGGCCAGTCGCGTTTTTCGGAGAGCCAGTCGAGGTAGCCCTTGGCGTAACGCTCCGGCTTGATTTTGACTTCGCCGTTTTCGACCGCGTCCATCGCCGTTTGCGCCAAATCGGCCATTTTGACGAACCATTGGTCGTTCAAATAGGGCTCGATGGCGGTTTTCGAGCGGTCGGACGTCGCGATTTCGATCGTTCGGTCTTCAACCTTAACGAGGACGCCGAGTTCCTCGAGGTCGGCCAAGACGGCTTGACGCACTTTCTTGTGGTGCAGCCCTTGATACTTCCCGGCGTTTTCGTTGTACGTGCCGTCGCGGTTCAAGAGGTTGATCGCGGGCAAATCTTGACGCTTCCCGACTTCGTAGTCGTTCGGGTCGTGCGCCGGAGTGATTTGACGCACCCGGTTCCCTTTTCCGGCTTCGCCCAAACGTCGGCGACGAGCGGAATTTCGCGGTTTTGGAGCGGGAGCGTAACCTTGCGCCCGGCTTTCGCCATTTCGGCCAGCTTAATCAAGCGCGGCAACGAGTCGACGCGGCGTTGGAGCAGGTCGTCGAGTTCCGCTTGAACTTCGTCTTTTTCGCGTTCCGGGCAGTCGGCCAACTTGGCGCGGAGTTCCTTTTCAACGCGGTCGAATTCCGCCGCCGGGTCCGGGTGAACCGCGACCGCGACGTCGCCGAGCATCGTTTCCGGACGCGTCGTCG
>JAFSFF010000067.1 GCA_017435375.1 Thermoguttaceae bacterium | reverse complement strand
AAGCTCTTCCCAACCGTATTGCCCGCCGTTCATAAGCCAAGCGTTGTCGCCCTTTTCGAGCCATTTGCTGATCGTGCCGAGCTTCCCGGCGAGCCCTTCGTTTTGACGTTTGAGCGCTTCGCCGAGCCAACCTTCGGCCTTAACGGCGCCGAGCGGCAACTTCAAAAACGGCGACGGTTCGAGCGGGGCGCGGTTCGCCAAGTAATGCGGCGCCGCGTCGCCGTTTTTCGGACGCTCGACGACGCGAACGTCGTCCGCCGCGAACGCGCCGACCGCCGAAAAGGCCAGCGCGACGCTTGCGATCGTTTGAATCAACTTCATCGTTAAATTCCTTAAATAAAAAGGTTGCGCCGACGCCCCGTCGAAACGGTCGCCGACGCGAAACGGGGTCGCCCCCAACCAACTAAATATTCTCGTCGCGACATAGCGCCGCGGCTCCGCGTTAAATATTGCCGACGCGGCGTTTAATCTCGCTTCGTCTCAGCTAAAACGCCGTTTCGCTCGTCTCGTCGAACGGCGGAAACGCCGCGAAATACTCGATTCGGATTTTCTCGTCGGTTGCAAAATCTTGCAATTCCGCCGTTTGCGCGACGCGTCGTTTCGCTTCGAGCCGAACGCCGAACGGTTGAACGCTTGTCGTTTTAAGGGCGATTTCCGGCCCGGCGATTTGCTCGAAATCAAACGACGGAAGACCTTCGAAGGGGGGACAAAACGCGATAAAAACCGGCGCGACCTCGGCGTCCGCCTCGAACTCGACCGCGACGGAGCCGAAAATCCGCGTTTCGCCGTCCTCCGCTCGAACGCGGCGCTGCGTCGCAAGCGTTTCGCCTTCGGGTTCCTCCGCAAGTTCCGCGTTTTCTTCCCCCAACGCGTCGACCGGCGTTTCGTTCGACGGTTCGACGTCGCCCTCCTCGACGTCGCAAATCGCCGTTTTTTCGGACGTCGCGGCGTCTTCGTTCGACGGTTCTTTATCGGACGACGCCGCGTCGTTTTCCAGCGCGAGCAGCCAATCTCGCGCGACGGTCGCGCCCCAACGCCGAGCGAAAAAAGCCGCTCCGACGTCGACGCAAAGAACGTAAAAAGCCGCCGCCCAAACGGTTGCGAACTTGGCGTCGGAATAGGACGTTCCCGACGCCGACGCGACGACCGCCGCCGTCGCCCAAAGCGGAAGCGACGCCGAACGAAGTCGCGCTCGCAACTCCGATTTCGGGAGTCGGCAAGGACTTTCGCGCCAAATCCAAACGGTTTCGCGCAAGACGTAAACGGTTATCGTCGCAAACGTTAAGCAGATAAGCGTCGACGCGGTCAACGCCGCCCAATCGCCGCGTTCTTCAGGTGGAAAAAGCGCGAAACGGACGACCGTCGACGCGAAAAAGCCCCAAAGCGCGACCGTCGCCAACGCGTCGAGCGCCGTTAAAACTCTTTCGCTCCAACGCTTTGCGTTAAACTTCGCCGTCTTGCGGAACGCGCTCGCGACAACCCGCCGCGCCTCGTTTGGGATTGCGTTCATCGATCTCTCGCCTTTTCTTTCTTGCCGCGCGACGTCTTGTTTTCTCGAAACGGTTCGTTAAAAACGCAAACAAACCAGCCTTCTGTTTTAACTAAAACGCCTATTTTAACAAGCAAAGCGCAAAAAACGCTTTTTCCAGTATAAACGTTATTATACGCAAGACCGCGCCGCTTGTCAAGGAGGGCAAAATAGAAAAACCCGGCGCTTTTAGAGCGATAAAGCCGCGTCCGCCTTTTCCCGCGAAGTTGCGTCGGGGAACGAAAAAGCGGCGGTCGACTTTTTCGCGTCGACCGCCGCTTTTAGGGAACGTCGTCCGCTAAGAAGCGACGCGAACTCTTGCCGCGTCGCGACTTACGCAACCCGCGTTAGAAGCAGTATCGCACGACGTCGAGGTAAATCACCCAGAACATCAGCGCTAAAATCAGCGCCAAGCCCATATAACTCAATATCACTTGGACGTTTTCGTTCGGTTTGCGACGCGTTATCGCCTCGTAAAGGAGGAAGACGATATGCCCGCCGTCCAGCACCGGAATCGGCAGAAAGTTAACGACCGCAAGGTTTGCGCTGATCATGCAGAGGAACAAAAGGAAGACTCCGTTTTGCTCGCCCGCCGCCGCGTACGCGGTTCCGACGATCATTCCCGGGCCGCCGAGCGCCTTCGCGGAGACGGTCGAACCCAAGTTTTTGAGCGTCGTAAAGATCATCGTCGCGCATTCCCAAGTTTTGGCGACGCCGAAACTTAACGCTTCGCCCAGCGAATCGGCGCGATGGAAAATCGCGTCGCCGCCGAAATAAAGGCCGCGTTCGACGATAAAAGCGTCTTCGGCGCGACGGAGCGTCGTTTCAATTTTCGCCTCGCCTCCGTCTTTCGTCGCAACCGTCGCGACGACGGGAGTTCCGTTCGGCAACATCGGCGCGACGTTCGAAAGCCAAGTCAAAACGATCTCGGCGCGTTCCGCGTCGGTCGCGCCGACGATTTCGGTCGTTTTCGTTTGCTCGCCCGCTCCGGCTTCGGCGCCGGTCAACGCTTTGAAGAGTTCTCGCGCCCCCTTCGACGCGTCGGCGCCCGGATCGGGAACGTTCGCTTCGATTTTAACGATTTCGCCGCCTATCGGGTTCGCGTCGGTTTTAACGGTTCCGTCGATTCCGGAAACGACCGGCAAAACCTCGAACGCGACGCCGAGTCGACCGCAAGCCATCGCGCCTCGGCTCGACGCGAACCCGTCGTACGGCGCGGCGTTCGGCAAGTTCGCCGTCAAATCGACGCGTTCGCCGTCCCGCAAAACCGTCAACGCGACCGTTTGCGTTCCGGTCGGCGCGGTCGCTTGTGTTCCGGAGGCGGCCGTTTTTCCCGATTCGGCGGAATTTTCCGAATTTCCCGCTTTTGCCGCCGCCGTTTTCGCCGCTAACTCGGGACGCGTTTCCTTCGAACCGCTCGCGAAAAGGCGATACGGCAGGAGGCGGGGGTCGAGAATCGGCTCGGCGTCGATTTCGAGCAGAACGTCGCCGCGTTGCGTTACGACGCCGTTTTCGTCGACTTCGCGTTTACGCAACCCCGCTTTTTCCGCGGCGGAACCGGGTCGAATCTCGACGATTTCGCCCATCGTCAACCGAACGCCAATCTCCGGCGCGCCGGTCGGCGGAATCGTTACGGCGATTTTTTCCTTCGTTTCGTCGACGGAGCGTTCGCCCGCCTTCCCGACGAGGGTCGGCGCGAAGACGTATTCGATCGGACGGTCGATAAAGAGCCGCGCCAAGCGGTATTGGTCGGCCGGCGTTTCGACCGGGACGCCGTTCATCGAAACGAGGCGTTCGCCGCCGGTCAACGCGCCGAGCCGCTCTTCGATTTGCGCCGCTTCTTGCGGGTCGAGCGACGAAGCGAACGGCGCGCCGCCCGGAATCGCCGCCAAGTCGAGCGAAATCGACGGGCCGACGCCGATCGTCGGGTTCATATCGCCTTTGCTGAAACGCGGTTGAATCGCCAACGTCGTCGGCGCGTCGGCGCCCGGACGCAAGACGTCGAAATTCGTTTCTTTCCCGTCCATCGTCGCGACGATAATCGACGAGAAGACCGGATTTTTGACGTCGCCGATCCCGACGATTTCGTCCCCGGCTTGCATTCCGCTCTTCCAAGCGGGCGACCCCGGCGCGACGTAACCGATTCGCGCCGACGACTCCGGCGTTCCGATCAAAATCGCCGCGGTCGCGCAAACGATCGCGAACACGACGTTCATAAAAACGCCCGCCGAAATGATCGCCATCCGTTGGAAAACGTTCTTCGCCAAATAGCTGTCCGGCGCGAACGCTTGCTTTTCGAGCGCCGCGATCTCTTCGTCTTTCGCCGCTTTTTCCTCGTCGGAAAGCTCGCCGTCTTGCTCGGAACGCTCGAGTTTGGCGCGCTCGATTTCGGCTTGAATCCCGCCCGGGTTGTCCTCTTGGCCGAGCATCTTCACGTACCCGCCGAGCGGAAGCCAGCCGAGGCCGTACTCGGTGTCGCCCCATTTGAAGCTGAAAAACTTGAAGCCGTACGCGTCGAACCAAATGTAAAATTTATCGCAACGGACGCCGCACATCCGCGCGACGATAAAGTGCCCCCACTCGTGTACGATAATCAGCATATTGACGCCCAAAAGGACGATCAGGACGCGCCAAGCGACCGCCAACGCGTTCGCCAACGCCGAAGCGTCTTCCGCGACGCCGAGTAACGCCGCTATCGAGAAATCCATATTTCGGTCTCCTTTCGCGCCCAAGCGTCGAGTTCGACGATTCGCTCAAGCGTCGGTTTTTCTTCAAACGTATGTTGTTCAAGGATTTGTCGGCAAACGACGGGAATTTTTTCGAACGTCGTTCGTCCGTTGAGAAAAGCGTCGACGGCGATTTCGTTCGCCGCGTTCAAAACGACGCCGGCGGTTCCTCCCTTCTTCGCGACCTCGAACCCGAGCGAGAGCGCCGGGAAACGTTCGAAGTCGGGCGGGAAAAACTCGAGCGTCGCGCTTTGCGTCCAGTCGAATTTGCGGGTCGGGCCGGGCCGCCGCTCCGTTTCGTAAAGGGCGAGCTGGATCGGGAGCCGCATATCGGGCGGGCTCAACTGCGCCAACACCGCGCCGTCGACGAACTCGACCATCGAGTGAACGATCGACTGCGGATGAACGACGACCGAGATTTTGTCGGCGTCGAGCCCGAAGAGCCAACGCGCCTCGATGATTTCGAGCGCTTTATTCATCGTCGACGCGGAGTCGACGGTAATTTTCGCCCCCATTTGCCAAGTCGGGTGCTTGAGCGCGTCGGCGACGGTCGCCGTTTTGAGGCGTTCCAAGCTCCAATCGCGGAACGGGCCGCCGCTAGCCGTCAAAATCAGCCGTTCGACGTCGGAACCGTCGACAAACGTCGAGTTCGAGTCGAGCCGCCGCGACAGCAAACATTGAAAAATCGCGCTGTGTTCGCTGTCGACCGGGTAAAGTTTCCCGCCGTTGGTTCGGAGCAGGTCGGTCATCAGCGAACCGCCGGCGACGAGCGCCTCTTTGTTCGCTAACGCCAACGTTTGTCCCGCTTCGAGCGCGCTCCAAGCGACGCGCAACCCGGCGACGCCGACGATCGCCAACAAAACGACGTCGATTTCCGGTCGCCGAACGACTTCGGCCAACGCGTCCGGGCCCCAAAGAATTTCAATTTCCGACGGCAGCTCGGCCAACGGCGCGCGGTCGGCGTTCGGGTTCGCGACGACGACCGCGTCGGGCCGGAATTTTTTCGCTAACTCGACCAACTTAACGACGTCGTTGTTGACGGAAAGAACGCTCGCTCGGAGCCGCCCGCCGGACGCCGCGATCACGTCGAGCGCGCTTGTTCCGATGCTCCCGCTCGCGCCGATCACCGCGACGTTGCGCGGCGTCGAAACGCTTTCGGAGGGAGCGTTCGCGTTAAATTCGCTCATTTTGTCAATATATTAATATAACGGGTAAAATTTCACTTCAATAATAACGCGCCAACCCCGATTCAAGACCGGAATCGCCGCCCAACGCTAAAACGCGCCCCGGACGACGCGGCGTTAAAAACGGAGTTTTCGTTCTATTATACGGCGCCGACGCGTTTTTTAGAAGACGCGTCGAACAAAAAAACGCGAAATTTCGCAAAAGATTCGGAAAATCGCCGCGTTCGCTCCGTTCGCCGCCAGAACCGCGCCGTCGACCGCCGCTGAAAATCAAACGTTTTTCAATATTTTCAAAGAACCGCTTTAACGCCAACGCTCGACGCCCCTTCGAAAACCCCCTCTTCGATTAACGAAACGATTTAAAGTTAATCAAAAACATCGCGTTTTACAAGCTCCGACGAGCGTCGGCGGCGACCGTTTCCGCGAGCGTTTCGGCGATAATTCGGAAACCGCGTTCGACGACGTTTTCCGCCGCGGAAAAACTAATCCGCAACATTTGCCGTCGATGCGCTTCAAAAATCGGGTCGCGCTCCGCTTTTCCGTCGCCGATTTTCGCGTTCTCGTCGAGCCCGTAAAAGAACTCGTCGCCGGGAATCGCGAGGACGCCGCGTTCTTTCAGGTTCCGGTAAAGCGTTTTCGATCCGGACTTTAGCTCCGGCGTCCAAAGCCAAAGGAAGAACGCGCCTTCGCTCGCGTGCAAGCGTCCGTCGACGCCGACTCGCCGCAACTCGTCGAAGAGCAAGTCGACCGCCGCCGCTCGCCGACGTCGGTAATAGGGCCGAACGATTTCCCGCGACGCCCGCAAAATTTCGCCGGTTTCGTCAAAAAAGGGTTTCGCGATCCGCTGCCCGAGCGCGCCGTTGGCCAACCCGACGATCGCGGTGATCGCCGCCAAGCGCTCGACGATCTCCTCCGGCGCGACGACGAAGCCGGTTCGCAGTCCCGGCAAGCCGATTTTCGACAAACTGAACGTCAAAATCGTTCGCCGCCCCCAAAAAACGGAGTCGAGTTCGCGCTCGTCCTCGACGATTCCCGGGAACGGGCCGCCGTACGCGGAGTCGACGATCAGCCAAGCGCCGATTCGCTCCGCCAACGCGTCCAACCGCTCCAACTCGTTTCGCCGCAAGACGTTGCCGCTCGGGTTCGTCGGTCGGCTGACGAGAATCGCCGCGACGTCGTTTTCGGCGACCGCCCGCTCGACCGCGTCGAAGTCGACGACGTATTTGAAAATTTGCGGATTATCCGGATTAGGAAAGGTAATTTTCGCCGGACAAGCGACGAACAAATCGGGCTCGACGCCCATATCGGCGTATCCGACGTACTCGGGCGACGCCGGAATCAAAATTTTGCGCCGCCGACCGTCGCGCGTTCGCCCGGCCAAGAGGTTCAAGAGGCAAAAGGCGCCGAGCTGCGCGCCGCTGACGACCGCGACGTTTTTCGCCGTTATCGGAAGTCCGAACCGCTCCGCGAAAAGTCGAGCGAACGCGTCGAGAAACGCCGGATCGCCCTGCGGCGCGTCGTAACAAACGAGCGCCTTGTCGAACGACGCGGCGTCGGCGAGAAAATCGGCGGCGCTCTTTCTCCAAAGCGCCTGCATTTCCGGAATCGCCGCCGGGTTCCCGCCCCCGAGCGCGAGCAAGTCGGGCCGGAGCGCGACCGCTTCGCCAATATCGTTCATCAGATCGAGAATCCCGCTTTGCCCGGAAAGTTTTTCGCCGAAAATCGACAAATCGAGCCCCGCTTTCGCTTCCGCGCCGCTCATTTTTCCCGTCAAATCCGCAACATCCGTTAAATTCGTCAAAACTCGCGCTCTCCTCTCGCCGCGCTTTCTCTTTTTAATCGCTCGTTTAAAGCCGCTAATTCGATAAAATCGTTAAATCCGTCAAGACCTCTTACAACGGCGACTCTCGCCGACGCGCCGCCCCCAACCGCCAAACGGCGCAGTCGGCGTTAAGCGCTCGGTCGACGCGCCGCTCGGCGTTTTGGAGCCGTTCGTTAAAATCGCTTTAATCGTCAAAAGCGCCGAATTAACGCTT
>JAFSFF010000009.1 GCA_017435375.1 Thermoguttaceae bacterium | reverse complement strand
CCTTTGCGCTCTCCTTGGTCGCCCGGTTGGCGACGATTACGTCGACTCGTTAATGCTCGACGATCGCGCGCTTCAGACGAAGGAAGACCTCGGCGCGTTGACGAACGGCGGTCAAGACAAGTTCGTCGGCGTTATAGACGCTTGGCTGAAGGCGAATCGCGTTCCGAAGGCGCCGCAAGAACTTTGCGTCGGCGTTCCGGCGGACTTATTGCGTCGTCGTCCCGATCTTCGCGCGTCGGAACAACGCGTCGCCGCGCTGACGGCTCGCGTCGCGCTCGCGACGCTCGAAGCGCGACGCAACGCCCAAAAAACGCAAAGCGGCGCGGCGCCGGTTACCCTGCAAACGGTCGGCGACCAATTTAAGGTCGTAGCGGTCGTTTTTGAAAAAGAAGCGGCGGAGGCGCAATATCGCGCTCTCGTTTTGGAAGCGCAACGGGAAGTCGAAGACGCGCTCGCCCTTTACGCCGGCGAACAAGAAAAACTTAACCTGCTCGGCGACGCGGTCGAATCGACGACGCAAACGCTTCAATTCGCGTCGCAAGCGAGAGAAGCCGGAGCCCGTTCGAATTCCGACGCGGTTTCCGCGAAGAAAAAACGCTTGGAAACGCTCGCCTTCCAAATCGTCGAAAGCCTAACGCGACGCGCCCTCGCGGTCGTCGACCTTTACCGCGCGCTCGGCGGCGATTGGGACGTCGCGCCAACGCAACCCGTCGAAGAAACCGATTCGGAAGCCGATTCGGAAAACTAGTAAAATATTCGAGTAAAATAACGAAAACTTAAATTTCCCCCTTTTATATTATTTAAGGAGAACAGTATGAAACGACGCTCGTTCGCTTCGTCGCTCCTGGCCGCCGCGCTCTTCGCGACCGCGCCCCTCGCGGCGCCGGTCTTCGCGCAAGACGACGCCGCTCCGGCTCCGGAACCGACGAAACTGCTGCGTTACCCGGACGTCTTCGAAAACCAAGTCGCGTTCTGCTACGCCGGCGACGTCTGGAAGAGCGACCTCGACGGTCAAAACGTCGTCCGCCTCACCGCGCACGCCGGTCAGGAAGTCTTCCCGAAATTCTCGCCGGACGGCAAATGGATCGCGTTCACCGGCCAATACGACGGCGACGACCAAGTTTACGTTATCCCGTCGACCGGCGGCGAACCGCGTCAACTGACGTACTACCCGACCCCGTTCGCGGCGGCTCCGCGTCGCGGCGTCGAAGCGCAAACGCTCGGCTGGACGCCGGACGGCAAGCAAGTGATGTTCCGTTCGAAGCGCGACTCAAACTCGGTCGACTCGCTGACGAACATCTACCTCGTTTCGGTCGACGGCGGCCTTCCGACGAAAATCGGAACCCCGGTCGCGGGCGCGGGCGACCTCTCGCCGGACGGCAAGCGCCTCGTTTACTCCCCGCTTTACCGCGACTTCCGGCACTGGAAGCGTTACGAAGGCGGTTGGGCGCAATACCTCCTCATTTTCAACCGCGAAACGAACGAGTTCGCCGAAATCCCGACGACGCCGCGCACCGACCGCGACCCGATGTGGGTCGGCGACCGCGTTTACTTCGTTTCGGACCGCGACGGCACGCTCAACCTTTACAAATACGTCCCGGAAGAAGTCGAAAAACCGGTTCAAAAGTTGACCGACTCGACGACTTGGGACGTTCGCTGGGCGTCGAGCGACGGCAAAAACCAAATCGTTTACGAATACGGCGGGCTTCTCCGCGTTTACAACGCCGAAACCGGCGAAACGCGCGAACTTTCGATCGTCGTTCCGCACGACGGTTTGGCCGCCCGTCCGAAACGCGTTTCCGTCTCGGATAAACTCGAATCTTACGGTTTGAGCCCGAAAGGCGAACGCGCGCTCTTCGTCGCTCGCGGCGACGTTTTCACCGTTCCGCAAGAAAACGGCCTCGTTCGCAACTTGACGCAAACCTCCGGCGCGCACGAACGGAGCGCCGTTTGGTCGCCGGACGGTCGCTGGGTCGCGTTCTTCTCCGACGAAACCGGCGAAGACCAAGTTTACCTCGTCGACCAAAAGGGCGAAAAGGGCAAAATCCAACTCACCGACTCGCTGACCTGCAAGCTCGACTCGCTCGAATGGGCGCCGAACGGTTCCGCGCTTTCGTTCCGCGACGCGCGCAACCATCTTTGGGCGCTCCTTCTCCGCGCGGAAGACGACGGAACGCCGAGCCGCGACAAGCTCGTCGAAGTCGCTCGCGACAAGTACGCCGGTTTCCCGGACGCCGTTTGGTCGCCTTGCGGTCGCTACCTCGCTTACGCGATCAAATCGGAAAACGAGTACCGCGCGATTTACGTTTGGGACAAAGAAAAGAGCGAATCGGTTCGCGTTACCGACCCGATGTTCGACAACGGCTCCCCGGCTTGGTCGCAAGACGGCGACTGGCTCTTCTTTATCGGTCAACGCGAGTACTATCCGCAATTTAGCTCGATCGAATGGAACTTCGCGGGCGACCGTTTCGACGGTATTTTCGCGATGGCGCTGCGCAAAGACGTTAAGAATATCTTCGCGCCGAAGAGCGACGAAGCCGAAGTCGCGGAAGCGGAAGAAGCGAAAACCGACGAAAACGCCGACGCGAAAGACGGCGAAGCGCAAGACGCCGAAACCGCCGACGCGAAAGAAATCGACTTCGACGGCATTGAAAGCCGCGTCGTTCGCCTTCCGATTTCGTCCGAAAACTACGGCGGTTTGAGCGCCGGCAAAGACGTTCTTTACTTCGTCCAAACGACCGCCTCCTACTACGGTCGCGGCACGGACGGCAAGAGCGTCCTGAAATCGTTCGACCTCAAAACGTTGAAACTCAACGACTTCGCGACGGGAATCGGCGGTTACGCCCTTTCGGCGGACGGTTCGAAAATCCTCGTTTCGCAAGGCGGCTACAAGATGTACGACGTCGCGCCGACCGCCGGTTCCGCGAAAACGTTCTCGACGAACGG
>JAFSFF010000066.1 GCA_017435375.1 Thermoguttaceae bacterium | reverse complement strand
CGGCGGCGAATCCGGCGTTTTTCATCTTTTCTCTCCTTTTCCCAATCGACGTATTTTAACGAAAGCGCCGAACGACTCGCCGCGTACTCGCCCCATTATCGCCGAAAACGCGCCGAAAGTCAAGGAATTTCGGCGTCAAGAAAGAAAAAAGCCGACGCCGAGACCGTTGCGTCCCGACGTCGGCTTTCGTTCGATTTCTTCCGCTCGCGTCAAGCGGCGAATTGCATTAAGTAAACCGAATACGCCAGTTGCGCGGCGACGAAAACCGCGCCTTCCCAGCGTTGAATCTTATATCCGGTGAAGCAAAACCAACCGCAAAGCGCGGCCGCGCCGAGCATAATCGGCAGGTCGACGTAAAGCGACTGCGCCGCGATCCCGATACCGCCCGGAACGAGCAGAACCGTCCCGCCGAGAATTAGCAAAATGTTGCAAACGTTGCTTCCGACGGCGTTTCCGACCGCGACGTCGGCTTCGCCGCGCAGGGTCGCGATCACGGACACGGTCAACTCCGGCAACGACGTGCCGAGCGCGACCAACGTCAACCCGATCGCCAATTCGCTCACGCCGATCGTTCGAGCGATCGTTACCGCGCCGCCGACGAAGAATTTCGCCCCGACGACAAGCAACGCCAAACCGAACGCGACCGCCCCGAGCGCGACCGCCCATTCCAACGCCGCCGAACGCGTTTGCGCCGCCGTCGGTTCGCCGGAAGTCGCGATTTCTTGCGACGGCGCTTCGGTCGCCGCTTGCTCGCGGCTAGCTTGCTTCACCGTCCACCACTCGTAAAACACGAACCCGGCCAACAAGAGCGCGCCCGACCAACGCGGCAGGCAATGCGCGCCGTCCGGTCGAACGCAGCAAATCGCCAGCAAAAAAGTCGCCAACGAAACGGCGATCATAATCGGGTTTTCGCGCCGAACCATTTGACGCGACGCCGACAGCGGTCGAATCAACGCGCAAACGCCGAGAATCAAAAAGACGTTGCAAATATTGCTCCCGACGACGTTGCCGAGCGCGACGTCCGCGACGCCCGGATTCTCCGGAGTCGCCTGCAGCGCCGCCGAGAAAGAAACCGCCATCTCCGGCGCGCTCGTACAACACGCGACGATCGTTAATCCGACGACGAGGGGCGAAATCCGCATCTTCTCGGCGATTCGCTTCGCGCCGCGAACCAACGCCTCGCCTCCGGCGACCAACGCCGCCGCGCCGAGAACCACGTAAAATATCGACGTCAAAATCTCCATCGTCGTTCCTTTCTCTCCGTCTTTTCGCCGCCGTTCAAAGCGCCGTCGCAACTTTCGTCGTTAATTCGTTTCCCGAACAAAAAGCGAGTGAACCGCCGGAACGCTCGGATCGAAGTCGGCGCAGTCGCTTCTGTTGTGCGCGCCGCGCGTCTCTCGACGCTCCTTCGCGCCGGCGACGATCATTCGAGCGACGGTCAGCATATTTTGCGTTTCCCAAGCCGAAATATCCTCGAACTGCTTCGAGAAAAGAATCTTCGACCAATCGTCGATGTAACGCTCCGCTTCGCTAAGCCCCGCTTCGTCGCGCACGACGCCGACGAGCCGCCACATCGCGCTTTTCAACGAGTTGCGCACGTCGGCGACGTCGATCGCGGCGCTCGACCCGGTCGCCGTCGGCGGATTTTCGAGCGGAAGCGCGCGGTATTCGTCCGTCGTTTGGAGCGCGATTTCTCCGGCCAAACGCCCGGTCGTCTCGCCGTACGCCAGCGCTTCGAGCAAGCTGTTCGACGCGAGCCGGTTCGCGCCGTGCAAGCCGACGCTCGCGACTTCCCCGGCGGCCCAAAGTCCCTTCAACGTCGTTCGTCCGTTGCGGTCGGTCAAGACGCCGCCCATCGCGTAGTGCGCGCCGGGTCGCACCGGAATCCGGTCTTTAGTAATGTCGACGCCGAACTCGGCGCAGATCGCCGCGATCCCCGGGAAACGTCCGCGAATCCAGTCGGCGTCCTTGCGCGTCAAATCGAGAAAAACGTTCGACGAGTTCGTTTTCGCCATTTGACGGACGATCGAGCGGCTGACGACGTCGCGCGGCGCGAGTTCGCCCCGTTCGTCGTAATCGGCCATAAAGCGGTCGCCGTTCTTGTCGACGAGCCAAGCGCCTTCGCCGCGCATCGCTTCGGTGATGAGACTGCGGCTTCCGCCGGCGATGTAAAGAACGGTCGGGTGAAATTGGACGAATTCAAGGTCGCGACAAACCGCGCCGGCGCGAAACGCCATCGCGACGCCGTCGCCGCACGCGACGTCCGGATTCGTCGTTTCTCGGTAAATTTGCCCGAAACCGCCGGTCGCCAAAATCGTCTGTTTCGCCCAAATCAACTCGGTTTCGCGCTCTTTTTCCCAATAGACGACCGCGCCTCGGCAGAAACCGTCGTAAGTGAGCAGGTCGAGCGCGAACGTGTTTTCCCAAACGCGGATGTTCGGGCGGCGCTTAACTTCCTCGACGGCGGCGCGAATGACCTCGGCTCCGGTCGAGTCGCCGTTGGCGTGCAAGACGCGGAAATGGTCGTGCCCGCCTTCGCGCCCGAGCAAAACTTCGCCGTTTTCGTCGCGGTCGAACCGAGCGCCGTACTCCATCAACTTGCGGACGCCGTCCGGACCGCTGCGGACGACGAACTCGACCGTTTCGCGGTCGCAAAGCTCGCCCCCGGCGATCAGCGTGTCCTTGACGTGATTTTCAAACTTGTCGTCCGGAACGTTCCAAACGGTCGCGATTCCGCCTTGCGCCTTGACGCTGTTCGAGTTCGTCAGTCCGGCTTTGCAAACGACCAAGACCGTCAACGACGGGTCGACCGAGAGCGCCGCGGTCAGCCCCGCCAACCCGCCGCCCAACACCAACACGTCGGCGAAAAAGTGCGGATGAAGTTTCGCGTGAAAAGGCGCCAAGTAGCGCGGCGTCTTCGGAAGTCGAATTTCTCGCGCCCCGTTTTGCGCGGTCGTCATCGTTTTCTAACTCCTTGAACTCAAAATAATGAAAAAAATCGAGCGTCGAAATCGTTTCGACGCTCGTTTTGCGCGACGTTAATCTCGTCGGTTTTACGTTTATTTTTTCTCGCTGTGGTCGACCTCTTGATCGTGGCACTCGTTGCAACTCATCTTGGCGATGACGTCGGAGTTCTTTTTGCCTTTGCCGTGGCAAGAGTAGCACGTCGCGGACGGTTCCTGCCGTTTGAACGTAACGACCGGAGCCGCTTCGAGCGCGGCGGGCGTTCCGATATTCAAGTTCAGCAGCTCCGCCGTCTTGCGCGCGACGTCCGCCGACATGCGCGTGCAACGCTCCGTGCGCTCCGGCGAGTCGGTGCGCTTCATCGCAAGCGACGACCATTTGCCGCTCGAAACGTGGCAAAGGAGCGAGCCGGAAATCGTTTGCGGCATCGGGCCAAAATCGTCGTTCGCCGGTTTGTAAATCGGGAACATCGTTTGCTCGTAATAGTTCGCGATCTCGTCGCAAAGGGCCTTGCGCTTGTTCGAATCGGCGACGAAAAGCGAGATCGCCGCCATCGCGCCGTTAAGCGAACCGCAGAGAGTCCCCCAATCGTTCGCGCCGCCGGTGCCGTATTTCATCATATAAAACGGAAATTGCAGAATCGGCGCCGCCGCGATCGGATCGATTTTATTTAACTCGAGCCCGACGTTGTAAACAATACCGTAAAACGTCGTATACATACAACGCCCGACTTTATAATTCTCGTAAGCCGTGTCGGCGACCTTTTGCGGGTCGACGACGGCGTACTTCCACACGCCGCCGACGCCCGTCTCGGCCGCCGACGCGTTTCCGGCGGAACCTCCGACTAAAAACGCTCCCGCCGCCAAACTAGCGAAACGCAACGCGTCCCGACGATTCATTTCGTTCGACATATCGTCCTCCGTTCGTCGCTATTTTGCGCCGTCGATTTTAAGCGGTTCCGTTCGCGTCGCCGTCCTTCGTTTGGGACGCGAACGAACGCCCTTAAAAAATTTCGCGCAAAAAATTTCTTTCGTAAATTTGTCGTTACGTCTTAAGTATAGCGCTTCTTACGCGAGAAAAAAGGGGCAAACGAGCTCGAACTTCGCTTTTTTCGATTTTCTTTTCGAAAACGCTCGCCGACTCCGCCGCCGCGTTCCCCTATTATTATATCGATAGACGACATTTTCGTTAAAAAATCGCCGTCGAACGGCGAACGCTCTTGAAAAATCGACAAAATATGATAAGATTAGACTAATATAACGTTCGGCGAAATTATATTTATTAATTCGCCGTCGTTTTTCGCGAACGCCCTCTCGACGGCGAACGTTCCCCCGCCGTCCGTCGACGAAGCGAAACGTTAAGGAACGCGCCTATGAATATCGAGACTTTTAGAATTTTCTGCGACGTCGTCCACTATCAAAGTTTCTCGCGCGGCGCCGAAGCGAACAACATCAGCCAATCCGCGGCGACGCAATCGATTCACCGCCTCGAAAAACAGATCGGAACGCAACTTGTCGACCGCACGAAACGCCCGTTCGTGTTGACGCAAGAGGGCCAAATCTGTTACGAAGGTTTTCGCGAAATCCTCGAAACTTACGACTCCGTCGTTACTCGGGTGCAAACTCTTTACAACCAAGGCGGCGGCACGATTCACGTCGCGGCGATCTACTCGGTCGGCTTGCACGATATGAGCAAGTGTATGCGCGATTTTATGAAAGAGTGTCCGAAAACGAAAATTCGGCTCGAATTTCTTCACCCGTCGAAAGTTTACCAAGCCGTCCTCAACTCCGAAGCCGACTTAGGCATCGTTTCTTACCCGACGACGTCGCCGGAACTGAACGTCATTCCGCTCCGTTCGGAAGAGATGGTCGTCGTCGCGCCGCCGAATCATCCGTTGGCCAAGGAAAAGACGTTGACGCTCGAACAACTGCAAAACGTCGAGTACGTCGCCTTCGACCGCGACCTCTTCATTCGCAAGGAGACCGACCGTTATATGCGCCAACGCGGCGTTCACGTCGACGTCGCGATGGAGTTCGACAACATCGAAACGATTAAACAGGCGATCGAAGTCGGCGTCGGCGTCAGCATTCTCCCCGCGCCGACGGTCGTTTCGGACGTCGAAAGCGGCAAAATGGTCGCCATTCCCCTTGTTTCGCCCAAATTAACGCGACCGATCGGCGTTATTTACAAGCACCGCAAAGTTTTTTCGGCGCAAACGACTCGTTTCATCGAGATGCTCGGCGGCGCGCTGGTCAACTCCGACGCGTCGTTCTCCGCTTCCGTCGCGACGCCGGACTCGCTCGCCGAAATGTCGAAAAGCGCCGAGTAACCGCCGCAAGCCGAACGATATTCGTTTTACTTATAAAGCCGCGAACATTATAAGCGTTCCGTTTGCAATCGAGTCAAAACGGAGAAAATAGAGAAAACAACCTCAACGCAAATAACGCGCAAAAAGCAAAGGATACGCAAAATGACTAAGATAGCGTTTTTTGGAGCCGCCGGTAAAATGGGCAAACGTCTCGTCGCGCTCGGCGCCGCCGACTCGGAATTGGAAATCGTCGCCGCGCTCGAAGCGCCGACCTGCCCCGACCTCGGCCGCGACGCCGGAGAAGTCGCCGGAATCGCTAAAATCGGCGTTCCGATTACCGCCGAACTCCCCGCCGACGTTACCCCGGACGTTATCGTCGATTTCTCGTCGCAGCG
>JAFSFF010000065.1 GCA_017435375.1 Thermoguttaceae bacterium | reverse complement strand
GGTTTTCTTGTTGCAAACGATCAAATAACGCCCGGTCGGGTCGATCATAAAGTACCGCGGGAACTTACCTTGCGTCGAAACGCGGTCGACCAAGCGGAACGCGACCGTCGCGTCGGCGCCAAACGGAACGTCGGCGAGCGTCGCCGTCGCGTCGAACGCGACCAACGTGTTTTGCCCGCGGTTCGTCCCGTAAACGATCATTTTGCCGTTCGGAAGCGCGACTTTGAAAATTTCCGCCGTTTTGTTGCCGTAAGTAAACTTTTCGCCGTCGACCAACGACTCTTCGTCGGTCAATTTTTGGCGATAATCCGGTTCGATCGTCGACCAAACGCCGAGGACGCCGGGATTGCCGAACTCGAAATTCGGACGGAAAACGGACAGGGTCGAGTCGAGTTCGTTCAAGACGTAAACGACCAAATCGCCGTTTTTAGCGGTCGCAAAATCGAGGTGGCGCGGGCCGGCGCCGGCGGGCGTTTGCAGGAACGGGAGCTTCGGCTCCGCTTCGAGCGCGCCGGTTTCCTCGTTCAGTCGAGCGACGTAAACTTTGTCGCTTCCGAGGTCGCACATCAGAACGCGCCAAACGCCGTTCGACTCGGCGAAATACGCCGCGTGTCCGAACGGTTGACCTTGACGACGCTTGTTCGGCCCGGAGCCTTGCCCTTTATATTTGGCGGTTTGCGCGGCGAGCGAACCGTCGGCGTTCGTCTTGTAAACGACGAAGTCGCCGCTAACGTAATTCGCGACGGCGACGAACTTTCCGTCCGGTCGAACCGAGACGTGGCAGGCGCCGGAGCCGTCGGTTTTCAAGAAGTTCAAGACGGTCAAATCGCCGGTTTTTGGGTCGACTTTGCAAGCGTAAACGTTTTCGCCGCCGTCGTTTCGGTCGCGCGAACCGATGAAGTAAAGCAAATTTTTCTCCGGAACGGTCGCGATGAAACCGGAGTTGTTCGCCTTCAACGCCAACCGCAAATCGGCGACGGCGCCGGTCGACGCGTCGAACTTCCCGACGTAAATCCCTTCGGAACGCTTCACTCCGATTTCGTCCATATCCGGCGTCGTTCCGCCGGTCGACGTCCCGAAGTAAACCCAATAATTACCGTTCTTTACGTCGTCGGCGTTAGCCGTTCCGCCGACGCAGCAGAGCGCCGCCGCCAACGCGCAAAGAAGCCCGACGCCGGTTTTTCGCCCGAATAAAAAAGCCATTTTCCGTTCCTTTCGTTGAATTTCGCGACAGTCAGCGCCGCCGTTTGAAGAGTCGACGACGTTCTCGCTCGACGCCCGAAACGCCGAAGCGAAACGCTCGCTCCGACGCGCGAAAACGCCGGAACGACGTCGTCGTTATTATTAATATAAGAATATACCGGTTCGACGCGCCGATTGCAAGAGCCGCGCCGCCGTTTTTCGAAAATTCCGCCGTTCGTCTTAAAATTAACGGTATTTTCTCGCAACGGCGGCGCGCCGTTTTCAAACAGAATTCAAGTAATTCAAAGACTCGCGAAAAACCGGCTCGAAACCGCCGTTAAGCGCGTCGTCGAAGGTTCGCCGGACAATCTTTTTCGCGAAATCGCCGCTACCGCCGAAGCTCGTTCGGCAAGTCGTTGGGAATCGCCCGTTCGCCGCGCGGCTCAAACCTTGCGCCGTCTAGTTTTAGCGACGCCCAGCCGGTCTTCCCGCCTTTCCTTCGAATCGCGCTAAGCTCGGGTTCGTACATTCCGGTTTCGAAGAGCAAATCGCCGACGTTTTTGCCGCTAAAGTCCCAACCGGCGATCGTAAAGCCGAACTTGGCGATAATTTCGTCCTCCTTGTAACTGCGCGTCGCCGCGAATTGTTCGAACGTAATCGTCGCCGTTCGGTCGAAATAAACGTTGCGAAGCGTCGCGTCGGTAAAATCGCAAGCGTCGTAACCGACGATTTTATCGGACTTCGATTCCTTCCCGGAGCTGTGCCAAAGATCGCCCGGCGCTCGCATTTCGGGCTTACCCTTTCCGTCGAACAGTTCGAAGCGCGCAAACCCTTCCCCATATCGATTCGCTTCAAAGCGGCAATCCTCGAACGTCCAACCGGCGAACGACGCGTCGGTAAAGACGCGGTAGAACTCGACGTCGCGCAACGTCTTGTCGCGCCAAGATTTAGTCCGTTCCAACTGCTCGAGCGTCGCCGGAATCCCCCAACAGAACGGAAGCCCGTCGATCTCGCCAAAAAAGCCGCCGAATTTAGCGTAAACGTCGTTATTTTCGGAGTCGTAAGCGCCCGCGACCTCCGGACGAAAATCGAAGCGCGCGCCGTCGAGGCGCAAGTTTTCCCAATCGATTTTTTCGGCGACGCTCGGCCAAAATTCGCGCTCGACGCGTCGCCAACTTTCCGCCGCGGCGCGACGTAGCGCCCGCTTCCAAGGTTGGGGATCCATAATGGCGACTTTATAGACTTTAGCGTAAGCCTTCTGCGTTTCGTTCTTGATCGCCCGTTTTCGCGCTTCTTCGAGCGTCATCCCCGGATTCGACGGCTTTCCCGGAGCGTGAACGCCTAAATACTCGTAAAAACGGACGATACGCTTCTGTTTTTCCTCCGGCGTTTTCGACTCCGCCTCGATTTGGCGAAAAACCGCGTCGTGTTCGAGCGTCGCCGCTTTCTCGATTTCCTCCCACTTCGCCTCTTCTTCCGCCAAATAGCGTTCGTAAGCGTCGCGTCCCGCCGCGACGAGCGTCTTCGCGATCGTCCGATTCCACTCGTTGAAAATCCGGCGCAGATTCTCGTCGGCGCACTCGCCTAAATAAAGAAAAACGGTCGTTTTCGGGTCGATTTTCGCCGTCGACTCAAACGGAACGCCCGGCAAAGACTGCGAATACGTCGTTTGCGCCGCTTCCGAAACGCCGAACGCCGCGAACGACGAAATCCCCCAAACCGCCGCCGTCAAGAACGCGCCAAGCGTCGCGCTCGCTTTTTTCAATATCCCGCGCATCTCCTAACCTCCGTTATTACCTTGGTTACGACCGAATTTTACGCGACGTTTATTTGTTTTGCGACGTCGCGCAAACGTATTATACCGAAGGCGAAACGCGACGTCAAGTAAATTGCGACGTTCCGCGACAAAAAGAAAGAAAAAATCGACGCCGCGCAGCATATCGCGCTTGACCGCCGACAAATCAAACAAGATTCAGAGCAATCAAACGCGCCGCTTTTAGAAATCCGACGCTTTATTCTAAAAATCAAAAGTCGCGTAAAAAACGGGACGACGCGCCCTCGCGCCGCCCCGTTTTCTCTCCGTTTCCGACGCCGTTCGCGCCGTCGTTATTTCATCGTTATTTCGCCGCTTCCTTCGCGTTTTGCCCATAAGCGTCCGGAAGCGAACCGTCGATTTTGCCGGAAATCGCGACGTCGCCGCCTCTTCCCGCTCGCGCCGTCGCCGTCGAGCTAAATTGTTCCGCCGTCAGCAAAACCAGCTCGCGGTCGAGCAGTCGCTTCGACGAAACGCCGACGTCTCGCCAACGAATCAGACTCCGCAACCGCGTTCCAAGATCGAACGGCGACGCGCCGTCAAGTCGGTCGGCGACAACGAGTTTTTCCCCGGCTCGCGCCCGTTCGGCGATTCGGTTCGCGGCGAAATCGCCGATCGCGTTTTCGTTGTTCGTCTGCAAAAAAATCGCGCCGTCGACCGTCGCGCCGGTCAAGTCGGCGTCGGCGAGCGTTCGCGTAATCAAGACGCAACCCGTTAAATTCAAACCGCTTAAATCCCAACCGGACATATCGCGGAAGCGGAGAATTTTCCCGCTGAAATCCTTCGCGGCGAACTCCGGACTCGCTTCGAACGCCCGACGGTCGAGCGTTTTTTGCACTTCGTCCGGAAAGACGATTCCGGCGAACCGCCCGCGCCGCCCGTTCCAAGTCGACTCCGCCTGTTCGAGCGTCAAACCCGACTCGCGCCAAGGGTTGAAGCGCGCGACGTCGAATTGTTGCATCAGCGAACTCGAAAAGTCCGGCGAGTAAAACCGAACGTCGGAAATTACCGCGTCGTCGAACTTTACGCCGTCGACGGACGTTTCGAACGTCGCGCCGCTCAAATCGACGCCGGAAAGATCGGCGCCGCGCAAATCGACGCAGTTTCCGAAATAAACGCCGCGCAAGTCCTTGTCGCGCCAACTTTTCGACGCTTGAATCGACGCCGCGTCGACAAAATCGATCGGAACGCGCGGTTTCAAACCGTCCGTTCCGTTTCCCGGATACAAAACGAACGACTCGAACCGCGTTCGCAAAATCTTCGCGTCGTTGAGTTTAACGCGAATCTCTTCGCTCGGCGTCCCTTGCAAGATCGCGTATTCGATCGCGCCGTCGACGCTTTGGGCGCTCGCTCTTCCCCAATCGGTTCCAAGTTTCAAGTCCCGCGGAAGGAGCGTCGCGTCGGTCAAGTCGAAACCGCTAAAGTCGCCTCCGTTAAGGGAATAGTAAAACGTCGTTCCGCTCAAATCCTTTTCGTCGAAAAAGCGCGACCGTCGGAACAGCTCGTTCGGGAGGTTCGCCGGGATTTCGACGCGGCGCTTTGTCGCCTTTCCTTCCCAATATTCGCCGTCGAAACGGGGCGGGTCGAAACGGGCGCCGTCGATTTTAACGCCCTTCCAACTTGCGACGCGGACGTCGCCGACGTTTTTCTCGGAGAAATCCCAACCGTCGAGGTCGCCGTAAAGTTCGAGCCCGACGAGCCAGTTCTCCTTAAACGACAAGGTTTGCGCAAACGCTTCGAACGGAACCGTCGCGTCGAAACGGCAGTTTTCGAAGCGCGCGTCGGTCAAATCGGCGCCGTCGAAATTCGCGTTCTTCAAAAAGCGGCAGTCTCGAAAACGAATTCCGGCCAACGACAAGCGGCTCATATCGCCGTTGAAGGCGAGCCCGCGAACGGTTCCAACGCGTCGCCCAACGTTCGGTTTTTGCGGGTCGGCGACGAGCGATTCCCGACGCAACGCTTCCCAACGGAGCGGAACCGCGAAATCCGGCCTCGGAATCCCGGCGCCCGAATCGAACGAAACCCAACCGAAAATCGGCTTGTCGACGATCAAAACGCCTTCGAATTCCGTCAAAGCGCGCGGGTCGAACTTGCCGTCTTCTCGCCGCAACTCGTTATTTCTCCGACGTTGCGGCTCGTCTTCCGTCGGGTCGACCAACTCCTTTTCCCATTTCGCAAGCGCGGCGTCGACGAGCGCTTTGTCGGCGCCGATCTCCGCCCAATCCCGCCGAGTTTTCCGCCCTTCGGCTTCGGCGCGCGCCTTTTCCTCGTTCAAAATCAGCTCGCGCCAACGTTCGACAAGGGGCGCCCATTCGCGAGCGCGCTCGTTCGCGGCGTCGGCGTCGGGCCGATAAAGCCCGGGCTTATCGAATCTTGAAGCGTCGGCGTTCCAATCGGCAAACCAACCGGGATTCCGCAAAACGGCGCAGAAAACCCAATCGGACGCGACGGTTGCCTTCCCTTCGTCCGACGACGCAACCGTTTCATTTTTCTCAACTTGCGTCTCCTCCGTTTGCGCGAACGCGACGTCGTTTCCCAACGCGCTAAGCGCCGCCCCAAGAATCGCCGCTCCCCAAAACGCCGCCGGAACAAACGCCCCCGTTCGACGTCGACCGTTCGTCTTTCGCATCGTTAACTCCTTCTTAACGTTCAAGTTGCATCTTCCTTCGTCCGCCGCGTTCCGTTCTTTGCGCGACGTCGCGTTCCGCTTATTTTACCCAACCCGCGACGCGACGTCAAGCGCCGCAACCGCGTCGCAATAAAAAAAACGCGCCGACGAAGCCGCAAAGCTCCGCCGACGCGCTAAAACTCAACGTTTTTCAAACTTTTCAAACGACGCGCCGCCAAACGCTCGACACCGCTCGACGCGACTCCGCCAAACCGCGCCGTTTCAACGTTTACAAAACAAACTTGCTCAAATCCTCGTCCTTCGCGACGCGGTCGATCTTCTCGCGGACGTAAGCCGCGTTGACGACGACCCGTCCGAGCCCCATCTCCGGCGCTTCGAAACTCAAGTCTTCGAGCAACAGCTCCATCATCGCGTAAAGTCTTCGCGCGCCGATGTTTTGCGTCGTCGCGTTCGTCGTCGCGGCGTACTCGGCCAGCGCTTCGATCGCGTCCGGTTCGAAAACCAAGTCGACGTTTTCCGTCTTGAGCAGCGCGACGTACTGCTTCGTCAGCGCGCTCTTCGGCTCCGTCAAAATCCGAACGAAATCCTCTTTTTTCAGCTCCGACAACTCGACGCGAATCGGGAAACGGCCCTGCAGCTCCGGCGTTAAGTCGCTCGGTTTCACGCGATGGAACGCCCCCGCCGCGATGAAAAGGACGTGTTCGGTCGAAAACATCCCGTGTTTCGTCTGCACCGTCGTCCCCTCGACGATCGGGAGCAAGTCGCGTTGGACGCCTTGTCGCGACACGTCGGCGCCGCGTCCGCCCTCGCTTCCGACGATTTTGTCGATCTCGTCGATGAAGATAATCCCGAGGTTTTCGGCGAGTTCGACCGCCCGCGCGTCGATCTTCTCCTTGTCGAGCGCGCGCTCCGACTCCTGCTCGACGAACGCCGCCCGGGCCTCCGAGACCGGTATTTCCCGACGCGAACGACGACGCGGCGTCAGGCTTTCGAGCATACTTTGAATTTCGTCCTGCATATTTTCGAGCCCGACGCCCCCCATCACGACCGGGGACGAACGCCGCTCTTCGACGACCGGAATCGTTTCGTTCTCGTATTCGCCGAGTCGGAGCCGCCGTTCGATTTCGTCGCGGTCGACGACGCGCTTCGGCGCCGCGTCGAGTTTCGCAACTTCCGCTTTTACGGCGGTTTGCGACGCGTTTTGCGGTTCGGCGGCGGTCGCGTTTTCGACGTTCGACGGCGCGTTTTTCACCGCTTCGTCGACCGCTTTCGCCATCGCTTCAAAGCTCGCGGTCGGGTTCGTCGGGTCGAATTTCAAGTCGCGAACGGCGTCCATCGCGGCGCGGAATTTCGGGTCGCGCGACGCCGCCTCCATCGCCGCCGCGAACGGGTCGCTCGGAGACGTCGACGCGGAAGTCGTTTGTTCGCCGTCTTTAGCGTTTTCCTTCGACGAACCGGCTTCCTCCGCCGCCTTGCGCTCGGCGTCGCGGTTTTCTCGTTCGAACTTCTCGACCAACGCGTCGACGATTCGCTTCTCGGCGGCCTCTTTCGCTTTTTCGGCGACGAGTTCCCGCTCCTCGGCGCGAACGATTCCGACGGCGTTTTCGACGAGTTCGCGCGCCATACTCTCGACGTCGCGCCCGTAATAGCCGACTTCGGTGTACTTCGTCGCGTCGACTTTCACAAACGGCGCCCCGGTCATCGCCGCCAAGCGCCGCGCGATCTCCGTCTTCCCGACGCCGGTCGGGCCGATCATCATCATATTTTTCGGGCCGATTTCGTCGCGCATTTCCTCGGCGATACGCTGTCGACGCCAACGATTGCGAATCGCGACCGCGATGGCGCGCTTCGCTTCGCGCTGTCCGACGATGTATTTGTCGAGTTCCTCGACGATTTGACGCGGCGTCAATTCCAACATCTTACAATTCCTCCGCGACGATATTGTCGTTCGTATAAATATCGATTTGCGACGCGATTTTCATCGCTTCGACGACGATTTCCTTCGCCGACAGCCCGGAATGCGCCGCCAACGCCTTCGCCGCCGCGAGCGCGTAATTCCCGCCGGAACCGATCGCGGCGATTCCGTCCGTCGGCTGCACGACGTCGCCGTTTCCGCTGATGAGGAGCGTTTCGTCCGCCGAGACGACGATCGCCATCGCCTCCAACTTCCGCAACGCGCGGTCGGTGCGCCATTCCTTCGCCAACTCGACGGCGGCTCGCGTTATGTTTTGCGGGTAATCCTTCAGCCGCGCCTCGAGCCGCTCCATCAACGCGAACGCGTCCGCGGTCGACCCGGCGAACCCGACCAAAACGCGACCGTCCAAGAGCCGCCGAATTTTGCGCGCGTCCGCCTTCATAATCGACGAGCCGAACGTTACCTGCCCGTCGCCGCCGATCGCGACCGCGCCGCCTTTGCGCACCGTTAAAATCGTCGTGCTGCGCGATTTCATCCGTCGTTTCCTTTTTCGTCCAATACGTTAAATCGTTAAAAAAGCCGAAACTTAAGCCGCGTCCGTCTCCGAACGCGGCTCTCCGTTTCAACCGTTTCGCTTTCGTCGTCCGCCGCCGTCGTTCAACGACGCTCCGACGCGCGTCAAAACTTGATAAGTTTGCGTTCGAGGCTCGGGATGTAATTCGTCCAACCGCCGCCGACGTTCGGGTCTTCCGCGATGTGTTTTTGGAACTCCGCCAATTTCGCGTCGAGCGAATCAATGTAATGCAACGCCATCGCTTCGAGCGACGCCGGCGCCTTCGCGGCGCCGTTTTCGGGCGTTCCGTGATGCGAAAGAATCATATGTTTCAGCAGAATCGCGAGGCGTTCGTCGAACGGTTCGCCGGTCAACCTTTCCGTTTCCGCGATTTTTTTCGTCAAAATTTCGACGCCGAGATACGGGTGCCCGAGCGCTTGCCCGGCGTCGGTGTACACCGGATTCGTCGGGTCGTCCGAGAGTTCGACCGTCTTGCCGACGTCGTGCAGGAACGCGCCGACGAGCAACAAGTCGGCGTCGAGCGCGGCGCCGTAATGCGACGCGATTCGCGACGCCAGCTCCATCGTCGACGCGGTGTGTTCGAGGAGTCCGCCCGGGTGCGCGTGATGCAGTCGGACGCCGGCGTATCCGCGCGAAAAGCGTTCGACGAACGCGTCGTCGGTCAAGAAGCAGTCGGCTAAGTCGCGCAATTTCGGGTTTTTCATTCCGCCGAGAAGTTCGCGCACCCGCTTCCAAAGCGCGGCGACGTCGACGGCGGCGTCGCGGGCGAAGTCTTCAAGCGCGACGTCTTTCGAGTCGACTTTCGTCAGTTTTTTGGCGATGACCTGAATATTCCCTTGGAACCGCTGCGCCATTCCGTCGCAACGGACGAAATCGCCGTCGTTGAACTGGCGGAACATCTCTTCGGTCGCGTTCCAAAGGCGCCCGGAAACGCTCCCGGTGCGGTCGGTCAAAACGAACTGCAAGTAAAGAACGCCGTTTTTGTTCGGACGCAACGCCTTTTCGACGACGCGATTCGTCTCGGAAACGACGTCGTTTTCTTTGATTTGATTAACAAAAAGACGGCTCATAATCCTCCGCTCCGTTTTTGCGACAACATTTTAACGCGTTCGTCGCCGAACCGTTTCCTTAGGGCGCGGCGCTCGAACGACGACCGAACGTTTAATTATACCGCGTCGCTCGAAAAAGCCAAGAGGCGCGGCGCTTTTTCGCCGTTCGAATCCGTTTTTTCCAACTTTTTCGTCCTTTTCGCCGCAAATTTCCGTTTTTTTCCGCGTTTTTCTTGCGTCGGCGTCAAGAATCGAGTTTTTTAACGAGCGGCGTCGAACGGCGCCCGACGGCAAACCCTTGCGCGTCCCAAAAATCGCGCGCTTCGACGTCGGTTTCCGGAACGACGACGCAAATTTCGAGCGACGCGTCCGGCGTCGTTTTCGCCGTCCGTCGCGCCGCGTCTTCAATCAACGCCGCGACCAACGCCGAATCGAGTCCCTCGCCGTAATACGCCGGCCGAACCGACAAGCGCGAAACGACCGTTTTGACGACGAGCGCGCCGGTTTTCGGCGAACGTCGGAGCAAGTCGTAAACCCAAGCGACCGCTTTCACTTCGACGCCGTCGAGTCCAAAAACGCAAAAACGCCGCGGGTTCAGAAAGTCGCGCTCTATCGTCGCGAGCCGCCAAGACGCCGCCGAGCGAGGCTCGCGCGTCAAACTCCAACCGCTCGGCAACGTCGACGCGCTCCCGTAAAAAACGCCCGCGTCGATCTTTCGCTCGACGTACGCTCGTTCGTCGCCGTCTTCGTTCCGCTCCGGCGCGTAACCCGCGTCGATAAAATAGTCGCGCGCCCCGTCGTCGTCAAAAAAGCCGACGGGCGATCCCGTTCCGTAAACGCCGTTTAAAAAGGGCGCTCCGGTCGGCGCGTAACCTTTAACGTCGCTTCGAGGCGGCGCGCCTCCGGCGTAAACGCGCCGAACCCCCTTCGCTCGCAACGCGTTCTCGGACGCTTCGATCAAGAGACGCGCGGCGATCGCCTTGTCGACGTCGGCGACTCCGGCGGCGAACAACGGCGCGAGGAGCGAAGCGTCGTCTCCGTCAAGCGCGTCGTCGGTCGGCGCGAGTCCGGCGACGAGACAAGCGATCGGCTTCGGCTCCTCCGGGGAACCTTCGACCGCCCAACAAGACGCGCTCGGCGTCCAAAAGCAACTGTCCAAGATTTCCGTTTTGAACAAATTCCAATAAGAAAAGGGATGATGCGCTCCGGAATCCGCGACGCGCTCTCGCTCGCCGTCGACTCGCGCCGCCGCGCGCCCCGACGACGCGACGTCGGGAAAGTCGTAAAAAGTCGGGTCGAGCTTTTGTTCCCAAAACGAGAGGTATTTCTCGCACAACGAGGCGTTTCTATTATTGAAAAATCGAATTTCCATCGGTTGCAGCTTCTTTCGTTTGGACGCGTTCATTCGACGTTCGCGGCGAATTCGGGAACGTCGAGATTTCGCAAGAGCGGTCGAGGTCGGCGAACGAGGCGCCCAATCGGACGAACGCTCAAAAACAAGACGCATTCTTTGCGCGACGAAGCGTTCCTCTCGTTGAAACGTCGAATTTCGTCGCTCCGCTTTTCCGTTGCTCGCGTTCGCGTCGACGTATTTCCCGACAAGACGAGTCGCGCGTCGCCTCAAACGCCGTTCCGTTTTCGCTCGCTTTCTCCAAGCCAGAACTCAAACCGTCCGAACGTTCAAAGCGCGTCGACTTATCCGTAATTATAGCGTCGAGCGTAAAAAAATCAAGCAGAATCGTTGAAATCGCCCCTTTTTATCGTTCGCCGCGACTTGCGCTCGAGGCTTCGAACGCGGTTAAAAACGCTAAAGAAAAATAACGAGAAACCGACCGATTTTTGAGCGCGCAAGCGCCGACGGCGAACCGCCGACGCCGGAACGTCCGAACCCGGCGTCTAACGACCGAAAAAGTCTCCTAAAACGGCAAGAAATAAAAAAACGAACGGCGTTAAACCGTTCGCTTTTGAAGTGGGCAGGGGCGGGGTCGAACCGCCGACACCAGGATTTTCAGTCCTGTGCTCTACCAACTGAGCTACCTGCCCGACTTAACGAGTTATCGTCGTCAAGACAAAAGCAATTATAACGCGAACCGGCGAACGGTCAAGGGGCAAAATTCCCAATTTTTCGTTTTTCTTAAAAAAGAACGCTTCGCCTGGAAAACGTCGCGCCGCGACGGCGAAAAATCCGCTTCGCCGCGACGACGTTTCCCGACTTTCTTTCGTTTGCGCGCTCTTCTCAACTCGGTCGGTCGACTTTCGGGAACCGACGGGCGACGATCTCGCCGACTTCCGCCAGCCAAGCGGCGCGTTGCGCTTCGTCGCTCAAAATAATTTGCTCGAAGTTGCGGCGTTCAAACGACTTCGAACCGCAAAGCCCGAAGACGATCGTCTTCCAGAAGTTCTCCAACGGGTCGCCGTACACGTTCAACTCGACGTCGCGCGGCGTGTTCGACGTGCTGAAAACTTGAACCGTTTTGTCGGTCAAGCCTTGCCAAGGGCCGTCCGCCGTGAAGCCGTAAGCGAAGCCGTTGCGCAACACGCGGTCGAGCCACCCCTTCAGGATCGCGGGCGGGCCGCCCCACCAGTTCGGGTGAACGAAAATCAAACCGACCGACTCTTTCACCGTTTGAATCCGCGCTTGAATATCGGCGTCGGCTTTTTCGACCGGCTCGTTCACTTCGGCGAGCGTCATCGTCGGATCGAAATTTTCGGCGTAAAGGTCGCAGATAACCGGCGCGTATCCGTTGGCGGTCAGCGCGTCGGCGGCGGCTTGAACGATCGCGCCGTTAAAACTTTTTTCGGCTTCCGGGCGCGCGACGACGATAAGAACTTGATTCGACGGCATCTTCTCCCCTTCTTTTTCGTTTCTATTTTCAAGACGCTCGACGCGTCCAACGTTCGTTTTTTCCGCGACGCGCTCCCCTTGCCCCGACTTCCCGCCGACGAAAGCCGCCGGTCTCCGTCCGAACGGAACGCGTCGTTTTTATTATAAACGATTCCGCCGCGCCGCCAAGGGGTTCGGTAAAAAGACGCGTTCGCTCGAACGGCGCCGAGCTTGGAACCCAAAGTCAAACTAGCGAAACCGAGTAAAATAAACCGCCCCAACCGCCGCCCTTCACCGTTTCCGTCGACAAAAAAAGAGCGGAGAGTCGCCTCCCCGCCCTTTTTCGCTAAACGTTATTCAACGTTCGACGCTTAGTCCAAGACGCGCTGCAACAAGATCGCGTCTTGGTAGTTCGCCGACTGCCCGCGACGGAAGTCGACCGGAATCGAACGGTCGATAATCGCGAACCCGCGACGCCGCTTCGTTTCGCCGAACTCGGCGCCCAGCTCTTTCCCGTAGGTGTAGCCGTCCGGGTAAATCGCTTGGTAGTAGCGGTACCACTTGTAGTTCGGGTCGATCAGCTTTTCAAGCGTGATTTCGTTCCCGTCCGGGTCGACGCTCGGCATGTTGACGCCGGGGTTGCACCGCTCGACTTCGAAGTAGCCGACCGTCGTCCAAATCGCGAAGACGTTCGAACGGTTCGTCGTCGTTCCGCTCAACCGCTGCATTTCGGCGGTCGCTTCGAAGAGGTTGTTGCGCTTGCCGAGCGTTACTTCGTTGTAAGCGATATCGTTCGCGATCAGCCAATCGAGGTCGGTCGTCGTTTGCGGATCGCCCGCGGCGTCGACGTAAGCGTAAACCGTTTCGCCGCCGTCGGTCGCGTAACGCTCTCGCAGGTTGTCGAAGAGCGGGTCGGCGTTCGTCCCGCGGTCGTCCGAACGGGTTTCGTTTTGCGCGGCCAACGTCGCCGAAATCGGGAGCGGCGCCGGCGATTGGTCGAGGCGGCCCCAAAGCGGCGTCGTGTGCGCCGGTTGGAACGGAACGAATTGGGTGGAAAGTTCGACCGGTTCGAAATCGTCGGTTCCGTCGCCGTCGGTATCGCCGACGTTTTCGGTGCGCGTCATCGTCGTTCGGACGTCGAACAAACCGTCGTCGGAACCTTCGCTTCGCCAAGGCGTGCCCGGGAGTTTCGCGTCGTTGGAGACGCGCTCGGAACGCGGCGAAAGCGCCTTCCAAACGGCTTCGTTCGTCGTGTTCAGGTTGACTTTGCCCGGTTCGCGACGCGCCGAGTAGAAGACCGGGTTCCCGTAACCGTCGGTAATGAGGTTCCCGTTTTCGTCTTCCCCGGCGAGGGTTTGCGTTCCGAGGTAAAGCGACGGCGTGTAAACGAACTCCAACGCGCGGCAGAGGTTCAGCGACTCGCCCGGGCGCTTCGAACTCGAGAAGAAGTTCAAATACGGCCCGATTTTCCCGCCGCGTTCCTTCAAACCTTGCATATCTTCGGCGTTTTCCGCTTTGTCGTACCACTTATCGAACCCGAAAACGCCTTCGGAACCGAGCGAAACGCCGCGACGTTCGCCGCGATGCGCCTCGTACAGCTTCGCCAAGTTGAACTGATCGTCCTCGCGAACGAACTCGAGCCCGAAGCGGCCCGGCGCGGACGCCGGAACGAGCGACAGTTCGAACGGGTTGCCGTAGGGCGCGTCGTTCCAAACGAGGTGTTCGAACGGCGTCCGCGGCGCGGCGCGGTACGGCAACAAATGCGACTCGTTGGCGGCAAACGTTCTATTTTTGGCGAACGAGTATTCTTGGTTCAAGCCCTTGTAATACGCCGCCGCGTTATTTTCCGTAAACTCGGGATTTCCGTCCGCGTCGACGCCCCAAGTTCCGAGCGGGCCGCGGTCGTTGTAGAACCCGAGCGTATGGCGCGGAATATATTTCAACGAAGGCGCGTGATCGCGACCGGTCGAAACGCCGCCGCCAACCCAATCGTTCGGCTTTTCGAGCCCTGCGGAGGCATCGCCGACGCCGAGTCGGACGCCGCGAGCCCAAACGTTCGGACGGATTTTACCGTCGTCGCGCAAGCCGCCGACGAACATCCGTTGCTTGGAGTTCCCCCATTGACGGGACGAGAACGCCTCGGCATACGGAATTTCGGGATTTTCCGCCTTAATATTCAAGGCTTTATTTTCCGCCAATTCGATCCGGTTGTCGTCGTCTTTGAAATAATCGACGGCGTTTCTATCTCCGATATTGTTAGCGTCGACAAAAGTCCTCGCGTTTTCGGATTCTAAATCAGTCACAGCCTCGCCGGTGAAGACCGTCAAGTCCATCGCGTTCCAGTCGACCGTAATGTACGGGTTCATCAACGGGTGATACGGACGGTTCGGGTCGGCGACGCGTTGAACGAACGCCGATTTGTACGCCGGAACGGTTCCGACACCAAAGAGCTTGTCTTGGACGATCGGGTAGTTCGCGACTTTATTGTCGTAAAAACTCGCGTCTTCGGTTCCGCGGTCGCCCCAAGATTTCGGCATTTCGAACGGAACGTCGCGCACGTCGAGAACGTCCGCGCCGCCCTTGTCGATTTTGTTCGCCGGGTTGATTTTCTCCGCTTGGTTCTCGTAATACGGGTCGACGCCGGTCGCGGTCCAAAGCGGTTCCGAAATGTTCAGCCCGCGTCCGCCGATGTTGGCGACGGCGACCATATACTTGTAGTTCGGCGCCGGTTTCCCCGCTTGCGACAGGTTTTCGGTTCCCGCGTTCGTCAGGGAGTCCGTCCCGTGGCGACCGTTGTCGATATTAATCCAGCTCGCGGAGTCGGAGTCGAGCGGTTTCGCGCCAAAACGACAGTCGTCCGTTTCTTCGGCGGAGGTCTCAAAGGTAACCGAACCGAGCGAACGTTTCGCTTCCGGCCCGACGACCAAATATTCGTTCGGCGCAAGGTAAACGATTTCGTCGGTCGCGTTGCAGAAGGTGCGCAGCGCGTCCGGATACTTCCCGGCCGTTCCGAGTTTTTCCGGGGCGCTTGTCGAGTCGCCTTCCGCTTTGTTGAACCAAAGGATTCGGTCGAGTTCGACTTCGCGCAACGACCAAGCGTCGGCGCGCTTGCCGGAAACCGAGTCGACGCGGGAATCTTGCGCCTCCGCGAACGCGGCGCCGAGAACGTTCGAACTTCGAAGGTTGAACGCTTTCCAGTCGGCGAGGAACGTCGCGGCGTTCGGCTCCTTCGCTTTGTTGTTCGCTTCGTCGTACCCTTGGAAGAGGTCGAGGTCGGCGATCGACGCGATTTCCAGCTCGCCCGCCGGAGTCGGCAGGTTGCGGAACTGACGCGTTTGCATCGAGAAGAAGCTGAACTCGTTGTCCGGGAAGCGTTCGGTCGGGCCGTTTCCGGTTTTCTTGCCGGACATGAGCCAATCGAGGACGCCGTTGCGACCTTTGCGGTAAACGGCGGCTTTCGAACGAGCGTTCGCCTTTTGCGCGTCTTCGTCGGCGCCGTCTTCCGGAACGTTCAGCCCGCGCGGGTCGCGGCTGTCGGAAATCGCGACGCGCCAAACCGGCGACTCGAGTTCGCGCCCGAGCGAGTCCTTATAAATCGGCGTTTTCTTCGTCAAACGGAGACGCCATTGCTTCGTGTTTTCGTCGAAGTCGTACAACTCCGGCGACTGCGGAACGTTCGGGTTCGCGGCGCAGTAAAGCTCGAGGTAGGTCGAACCTTCCGGTCGCTTCACTTGGTCGATATGTTTGTCGGCGCCGCTTCTGTCCTCGTCGTCGGCGCCGTCCGCGACATCGTGCGCGTCGTCGGTGTCGGCGACGCCTAAGTCGTGGAAGCTAAGCGTTTCCGTCAACACGAGGTCGGGGCGTTCCATCCCCCAAGCGAGACGGAAACCGAGGTCGCTCGATTGGTCTTTGACCGACTTGATTTCGCGGCTCATCCATTCGGCGATCAGCTCGTTCGCGCGGCGGTCTTCGAACGTCGTCGTTTCGGCGCCGGACGCGTCGACGGTCGTAACGGTCGGGAAATTCCCGTCGGCGTCGCGGTACCCGCTCGTCGCGTCGTTTTGCGCGTCTTTGCTGTTGTTGAGCGCGCTGAGGAAGAAGTCCGCCATTTGCTCCGTCGGAACGCCGTTGACCGGCGCGAAGAGGAAGCGGATTTCCGGCGAGTCGGCGCCCCAACCGGGGTTGTAACGCGCGTTTCCGTCGCCGTCCGTATAGGTCGCGCCGATTTCCCAACGGTTGTAACCGTAATTCGAGACGCCTTCGGGGTCCGCGAGCCAAGCGTTCCCGTCGACCCACCAACCGTCGAACGGCGTCGGGTCGAAGAAGAACGGCGTCATCGTCGCGTCCGGGTCGGCGAAGTCGACGACGTTGACGCACCACTGCGCGACGCGAGTCGCGATCAATTGGCGCGACGCGACGGCGTTTTCGTCTTTGCGAGCGTCGCCGTTGAACTTCAGGAGGTCGAACGAACCTTCGACGTAGTCGTGCAGCAAGTCGCCCGGGTCGACGGCGTCCGGGGTTCCGTCGCCGTCCGTGTCTTCGGTGAACGGCAGTTCGCGGTTGTAGAGCGTTCCGGCGTTCATGTCTTCGTAAAGGAGCGTCATGACGACGAGGTAAAGCCCGCGCGCCATTTCCATTCGCTTGACGAGACCGACGTTGTGCGTTTCGCTTCCGGCGACGTCCGCGCTCGAAACGAGGTTGCCGCCGTTGTATTCGACGTCGAGCCAGTAGTTTTTACGCGCCAACGCGTTCAGGTCGATTTTCTTCCCGGCGGCGATTTCCGGCGGAAGCATCGCGACCAAATAGGACGTAATTTCCTCGACTTTTTCCTCG
>JAFSFF010000008.1 GCA_017435375.1 Thermoguttaceae bacterium | reverse complement strand
GCGTTTGAAAACGTTGAATTTTGTTTGAAAATAGTCTTGACGGTCGAACGCGTTTAAAAAACGACCGCGCGTCGATTATTTCTCGTCGTTCTTGTCGCCGCCGGAGGTCAAGCGTCGTATCGCGTCGCGCAGCGGTTTCGGGCGTTCGGTCGGAACCGCGTCGGTCGGCGTCGGCTCCTGTTCCGGGAAGACGTTCCACCAAGCCTTTTTGACGCCGGAGAAGCGTTCTTGTCGAACGATCGGCGAGCTAAGCGCCCCTTCGACGCGGATTTGCGCCAACTGGTCGCCGACGCCGCCGAGGAAATCGGAGACGATCGGGATTTGGTCGGACGCGCTTCCGAGGCGGGCGTTGAGCGTCAAGTCGATCAATTTTTCTTTGTCGCGAACGGTCAGCCAACCGTCGCCGAACAGGGTGAGCGCGTTTCCTTCGAGGAGAACGCGTTTGAGTTGAAGACGGTCGCCGATGACTTCGAAGTCGACGAACGCCGAATCGAACGCGGTTTGATCCGGTTCCCGAACGCTGAGGATTTGAAGGATTTTGACGATTTGCGGCGACTCGTAAAGCTCCGCGTCTTGGAGGCTGAAACCGCCTTCGCCTTTGAGCGTCGCGACGTTGAGCCCTTCGCCGCGCAAGGTCGCGTAAGCGGCGACGCGACCTTGAATCGGTTTCGAGCCGGGCGCGAATTCGCGGGTAACGTCGGCGAGCCGGGCGTTTTTGACGTTGAAAACGACTTTGTACGTCGGATCTTGGCGGCGGTAAAAAACGCCGTCGGTCGTCGCTTGACCGTCGAAGACGCGGGCTTGAATCGGGCGGCGTTCGTCGGCGGCGGAGACGGTCGCGACCGGTTGCGAATCGGTGAACGACGCGGCGTCGCCGGAGCCGAGCGTCGCGGCGTTCGAGGCGGAGTTCGAGAGGAGCCCGGGCGGCGCGGTCGGAACGGCGATTCGGGGACGCGGCGTCGAGGTTTGCGTTTGCGTCGAGGCGTCCGGCGCGAAGCCGGGCGGAGCGTCGTCGTCGGACGCGGCGACGGCGTCGGAGGCGAAAGCGTTCGGCGTTTGACCGCGATAAACGGCGTTCCGAGCGGCGACCCCGACGACGCGGTAAAGCGGGTCGGCGTCGATTCGCTCCCGCAAAAACGGATGTTGGTAAAGGGTCGAACGGCGAACCGGCGGCGCGTCGCGTCCCCAAAAAACGTCGGTTCCGTCGAAGTAAAACGGCCCGATCGTCCGCGAAACGAGAAGATCGCCCCAGCAGAACGAGTCCAAATCGAACTCGCCGCCGACCGCGACCGGCCCGCCCGCGACCGCGAAACCGCGCGTTTTGATTCGTCCGCAAACGTTGTCGAGCGGAACGCCGTTCGGGCGGAACGAGTTTTGCTGAGCGACGAAGCGCAAGTCCCAAGCGACGCGAACGCGGGAGTTCGGGCGGGCGTCGCGTTCGAGCCGCGCCGCTCCGTCGACGTTAAAAAAGCCGTTCGGTTGGAAGTAGTCGACGAACGCGACCGCCGCCGGAGGCGCCGCGCTCAAGAGGTCGCGGTCGAGTTGCAGACGCTCGACGCGCAGCGCCGAAACGTCGAACGTCCAACCGGCGTTCGGCGCGAACCGTCCGAGCAAATTCGCCGAATAAGTCGTTCGACCGGAGCGGGCTCGGAAGCCGTCGACGCGAAATTCGCCCGCTCGATAGAACGCGCGTCCCTGCAGGTCGCCGAGTTCGTAAGGGAGCGAAGTCGGTTTCATCGACGCGGCGCCCGCGACCGGTTCCGCGTCGAACTCGACGTCGAGCTTGCGTTGGTCGGAGCGGTAAGCGACGCGGATTTGGCCGTTCGCTTTGCCGGAAAGCCCCAATTTTTCGAACGAATCGCGACCGTCGTAACGAACGAGCGCGTTCGACAGCTCTTCGCCGAGCGGGAAATCTTCGACGTCGGTCGTCAGTTCGAAGCGCCAAGCGTCCGGAGGAAGAGGCGCGCCCGGCGGCGTCGGGATCGAATCGACGAGCGCCGGTGAAACCGGAGGAACGAAGTCGGCGAAATCGGCGCCGCGCGGCGCGTTCTTGGGAAGCGGAGCGTTTGCGGAAGCGGGGCGAATCGAAGCGTTCGAGTAAACGGAACGTCGGGCGACGGCGGGCGAAACCGCGTCGTTTAGTTTGTTTGCGTTGTTTAGGGCGCTTGCGTCGTTTGCGTCGTTTGCGTTGTTCGCGTTGTTGGTGTCGGCGAGCGCGGCGCCGGAAACGAACGAACCGGACGCGCGGAGCCGAGCGGCGCCGCTTTTGCCGGAGAGATTCGAAAAGACCCAAGCGCCTTTCTCCATTTGGATTAAACCGCCGATCGACGAGATCGGGAGCGGGAAAAGATCGTATTGGATCGCCGCGTCGCGAACGCCGATCGTCGTTTTGACTTGCAGTCGTTCGGCGCGATTCGGGTTATAATCGATTTTAACGTTCGCGTCGATCGCTCCGGACGGGCGCAAACGGGCGAGTTCGGCGCGACTCGTCGCCGGAAGCGCCGACAAAAGGCGCGCGTCGATCGGGTAACCGAGCCCTTCGATCTCGACGGCGCCGCTCGGCGTTCCCAACGCGTCGTCGAAACGCCCGTCGATTTTTAAACTCCGTTCGTTAAATTCGGAGCGAAGCGCGAGCGTCAGCGCCCCGGCGGCGTCGAGCGCGACCCGACCCGAGAGCTGTTCGAGGCGATAGGGGAACGCGACGCAAACGAGATCGAGCCCGGAACCGGAAATAACGAGGTTCGTCGGTCGCCAAGAACCTCCTTGCCGCGCCGATTTTTCGACCGTCAAATCGACGTTCGTCGTCGCGGAGAATTGATAATCGTTGAGAAAATCGACGAGTTTGCGCAACTTCTCCGATTCGACGTTCGCTTGCGCGGCGTTTTCAATCGCGAGCCGCTTCAAATGCGCGTCGTCGAGCGGGTAATCGTTCAAGCGGAGGCGGAGCGCGCCTTCGTTCGGGGACGAAATCGGGCCGACTTGACGATAAGACGCCGCCAACGTCGTCGCACCGCTCCGCGCCGAAAAACGTTCGATTTCGAGCGAATCTTGCGTCGCCGTGTAACGGATTTCAACGTCGGAGAGAGGGAATTTGAGAAGCGGAGACGCGACGGCGCCGCCGGAAAGCTCGCCGTCGACGCGAAAACGAACGCCGTCGGGGGCGGTCGAGTCGGCGGCGACTTCAAAATCGAGCGACGTTTGACCGCGCGCGTTGCGCAGCGAGCCGAGTTTGCCCCGTCGTTCCGCGTCGAGACGTTGAAGAACCGGCGCGACGTCGAGTTGGCGAGCGGCGCCGCGGAACGCCCAACGGCTTCCGGCGACGCAACCGCGGACGTTCAACGCTTGAACGTAAGGGTTGGACGCGCTAAGAGTTAGCGTCCAAACGGTTTCGTCGGCGTCGACGGGGGAAGCGTCGTTGGAAGAAATCGGGGCGTTTGCGTCGTCGGCGTCGTTTGCGTTATTTACGTCGTTTGCGTTGTTTGCGTTATTTACGTCGTTCGCGACGCTTGCGACGCTTGCGTCGTTTGCGTTATTTACGTCGTTCGCGTCGTTTGCGTCGTCGGCGAAAAAGCGGGCGTCGCCGAGGATTTTTTCCGGCGAGGGGGGCGGCTCGTCGGCGAACGCGCTTCGAGGCGTCGGCGTCAAGCGGAGGCGCAACCCGGCCAGCGTCGTCGTTTCGTTCGGACGCTCCGGGTCGTCGAAAAAGATCGCGCCGTCGAACGCTTCGACGGGACAAGGCTTTTCGCTCGGCGTCGGTTTGAGTCGGAGCAGGTCTTGGGCGAAGGCGGCGCGGTTGGCGTCGGTTCGCATTTGCGGACGAGCGATCGCGATCCGACGCGGCGAAAGGTCGCCGGATTTCAGCGCGTTCCAGTCGATCGGAATTTCGACGTAAATTTCCTCCGCTTCGAGGAGCGGCGGCGCCTCGGGCGGAGCGTCCGGAGCGCGCCAAGCGACCGAAAGGATCCGAACGCCGCGCGTCGAGTCGAATCGAATCGACTCGAACGAGACGTCCAACTTGGGGAATTTGCGTTGCAATTCCGTTTGAACGACGCGTCGAATTTCCGCGTCGGCGCGGCGGTACGCGATCCCGGCGACGACGACGGTCGCGAGGAAAGCGAGAAAAACGCACCAGCGGAAAACGATTTTAACGGTTCTGAACATTGCGTCGACGCGAACGAAAAGCGGAAAGCGCGGAGGTTAACGGAAAAGTCGGGACGGCGGAAAAGGAAAGTTAAAAGTAGGTGAAGGAGGAAAAAAGGGAAAGGAAACGCGGCGAGTCGGGGGAAAAGCGGTTAAGGCGAAACGGGGGAGCGGCGCGCTCGACGGCGGGCGAGTCGACGCAAAACGCCGAGCGCAAGGAAACTAACGAAAGCGATCAACGGGAATCCTTTCAAAACGGAGGTTTTTAACGATAAACAATCGGCGCGTCGGCGTCAAGACGGGTTGGTCGACGCGCTTCGGTTTTGCGCTCGATTTTGTCCTTATTAATATATAGGGGAAAAACGAGGCGAACAAACGACGGCGCGTCGACGGTTCGGCGAATAATCGACGTCGACGTAATTAATTAATAACGTCGAGCAAAATCGACGGCGCGACCGTTTCTTTTTTCCCGATACGTTCCGCGGAGCGGGGCGGCGGACGCTATTTTCGAAAAAGGACGTTTTTTCGGCGAATTTTTGCGAAAAAATCGCGTCTTTTTTTCTTAAGAGGGGCCCGCCCCGTTTTTTTTCGCGAAAATCTCGGGTATAATGTCGACGAAAGACGGCGACGTTCGCTTCCGGCGGCGTTCCGTTTTATCGACTTTTCTTGTTTTAGCGGTTTCGCAAGGCGTCGACGACGTTTCGCGAACGAATTTTGAAAAAAAACGAGCGAACGGCGGGAAACTTTGGGAACGAACGCCGTTCCAACGCGTCCAACTATTCAGGAGCGGATGTGAACGACGAACGACTGATCGACGCGACCTTGGCCGGCGACAAAAACGCTTTCGGCGAACTGGCGCGCAAGTATCAAGATCGCGTGTACAACTTGGCGCTGCCGATCGTCGGCAACGCGGACGACGCGCTCGACGTCGTGCAGGAGACTTTCCTGCAGGCGTTGGCGCATCTCGAAAGTTTTCGCCGTTCGAGCCGTTTTTATACTTGGCTCTATCGCATCGCGTACAACTGCGCCGTCGGAGCGTTGCGCAAGCGCGGGCGAACGACTTCGGTCGACCGAATCGTCGAGGAGATCGGCGAGTGTTTCGAGTCGCCGGTCGAGTCGCCCGACGCGAAATCGAAACGCGAAGACGACGTGCAAGCGTTGCGCGAAGCGTTGGCCAAGTTGCCCGAAGAGTATCGGGCGCCGATCGTCTTGCGCGAAATCGAAGGCGCGAATTACGAACGGATCGCCGAAACGTTGGAAATTCCGATCGGAACGGTGCGCAGTCGACTGCATCGGGCGCGGAACGCGTTGCGCGAAGCGTTGGTGCGTCGACGAAACGATTTTTGACGCGAATTTGATTTTGTCGCTTAAAAAAAACGTCGATAACGTCGCTATAAAGCGACGTTGGAGCGCTTTTGTCGTTGAAAACGATTGTAACGACGACGATAAGAGCCGATGCGCGCCGAACCGCTAAAAACAACGATTGACTGGGCAAGCTCGCCAAGCGAGGGGAAATCGATGAAACGGGAAGTTTGGGAAGAATTGGTCGACCGCGTCGTCGACGACGAATGTACGGCCGAGGAAAAACGGGCGCTTTACGAAGCGGCGGAGCGGAATCCGGAGATTCGCGAAGCGATCGACGCGGCGTTGCGGATTCGCGAGTTGTTGCGAAAGACCGCGGGCGCGACCGTTCCGCCCGAGTTTTCCGAGCGTCTGCGTTTGGCGATCGAGCGTTCCGACGTTTGGGTCGAGCGCGAGGCCGCGCGACCGACGGTTCGTCCGGCGTCGACGGGCGCGGCGCGGCGGTTCGGCGGGCGGCGTTTCCTTTGGGCGTCGACCGGAGCGGCGGTTTCGTTCGCGGCGGTCGCGCTTCTTGCGTCGGGACTCGTCGACGGCGCGGGGCGAGAAGCCGTTCAAATAGGGATGCGAGTCGACAAAGCGCCGGAAATCGCGTCGACGGCGCCGACGAACGCCGACTTTGACGCGATGGAAAACGGCGACGAGGCGGCGCGGACGCGACCGACGATTTTGCGAAGACCCGGAAATAAAGGCGAAGCGCCGAAGGAACCCGTCGTCGCGACGCCGGACGGGTTTTACACCAGGCGAACCGTCGATTCCGAGAACGCGAAAAGATTGTTGGCGGAATTTTTGCGCTTCTGTCGCGAAAACGACGTCGCGTATGCGAAAATCGACGGCGACTTTGAATTGACGTTGCGCGAGACGACGTCGGAAAATCGGCGCGCGATTCTCGAATGGCTCGACGCCAACGCGCGGAAAAGCGAAGAACGCGCCGAAACGAACCTCGCCGAGCGTTGGGACGAGGCCGACGAAAGCGTTTGCGACGTTCGCGTTTCGTTTAACGTTGAATAACGCGCTTGCGTTTTTTCGACGGCGTTCGAGCGTCGACGATGTTAAAAGAGAACGATTAAGCGCGTTTTTTTGAAAGAAAATTTGAAAAAATCGAGGAAAACGACAAGAATCCGCTTGATTAGAGCGAAATTGTTGTGTATCCTATCCTTTTAGAGAACCGTATTTTTTGCTTTGTCGGAGCGCGTTTTTCATTTTTTCAAGGAGGACGCGGCGCCGACGAGCGCAAACCGACGTCGAACGAACGCCGTTCGGCGCGACTTTTCAAACGCAAAAACGTCGTCGACGTCGAGCGTTTTGAAAAAACGGTCGAACGGTTCGGTTTTTGAGCGAACGTTTGGGGCGTTTGACGCGTCTAACAAACGTCGCGAACCTTAGCGCCGACGTCGAGCGTTGGGACGCGTTGCGAAAAGCGCGCTTCCGAGCGGTCGAGAGTCGGACGAGTCGGTTGTTTCGGGTTGCCCGGTCGGGAACGCGCCGCGATTCGAGACGAGCGAACAAAAAATAAAGGGCAAGGTCATTCGCGTCGAGAAGACCGTTTGAATTATCGATTTTTTAACGAGTTTTCGACGCTCTTATTCTGCAAAGGAAAAGAAAATGAAAAAGACGTTCAAAGCCGGTTTTACGCTCATTGAGTTGCTGGTCGTTATCTCGATCATCGGGATGCTGGCCGGTCTGCTCCTTCCCGCCGTCCAAGCCGCGCGCGAATCCGGTCGCCGCACCCAATGCATCAACAACCAAAAGAATATTGCGTTGGCGTTTAACTCGATGGAATCGTCGGTCAGCAAACTTCCGACGTGGCGCGACAACATGAACATCGACTCCGGCGGTTCCGCGGTTATCGGTTGGATTCCGCAAATTTTTACCTATATGGAACAACCGCAAGTTTACGAACAACTTCGCGACAACGGCAACCGCGTTAGCGTGACGATTCCGTCGTTCCAATGCACGAGCGCCGGTTCCTCGGAAGAAAACGGCAATAATTACGTCGCCAACTGCGGCGTCGCCGACGGCGCGTTCGCGGTCGACGAAAACGGTAATTACACCCTTTCGGCCTTCGCCAAAAACAAGAGCAACGGGATGCTTCTCGACGGCGCGTTCGGCGGCAAAGCGTTGACCCTCAACGACGTCAAAGACGGAACTTCGAACACGCTCCTCATCTCCGAAAACCTCCAAGCGGGCGGCATTTGGGCGAACCGCGAATACGGCGTCGGTTTCTGCGTTACCTATCCGGATAACGGTCAATACGGCTTCGGTCAAGTTCAAACGAGCGAAAACGGCGTTGAAACCGTTTCGACGCTTGCTCCGCTGCGCGTGAACCGCGGGCGCGAAATCCAAACTTACGAAGACTTGGCGCCGAACGACGTCAACGGTTGGGCGACCGACGACATGATGGAAGATTACAGCAACCAAGCTTGGGCTTACGCTCGTATGTCTTCGATGCACCCGAACGTCGTCGTCGCGGCGATGGTCGACGGTTCGACTCGCGTTGTTAACGAAGGCGTCGAATTGGAAATCCTTGTTCGCGCGATGGCTCCGCAAGACATGAAAACGACCTTCAACACCGAAGGCGGCGGTTTCCAAACCACCGACGTTCTGGACTTGAGCAAACTCTAATCGTTAATTCGACGATAAATTGCGGCGTTTGAGCGTCTTTTGAAGCATGCCCTTGAGACGAACCGGCGTTTCGCGCGTCGGTTCGTTTTTTGTTTCTTGTTTCTTTGCGTCGTCGTTGCGTTTTAGCGGGTTTTCTTATTTTACGTCGTCGTTTTACTTGGCGCGTTTTGCTTGTTTTGCGCCGACGCTCTGTTTTGCCGATTTTAACGCGTCGGTTGGGCGATAAAAAAACGCTCGACTTGCGCCGAGCGTTGCGTTTAACGGAGGCGATTCGGTTAAGCGACGTTAAACCGCGCGGTTTGCGTTGGCTTTAACCTTAAAAGGCGCGTTTGCGTCGACGTTAACCCCAAAAACCGCCCGGTTGGAAGAGCGGCGCGACGGCGTTCGCCCATTGACCGACGTCTTGCGTCCAGTCGAGGACGTTGTAGCGGTAACGAAGTTGCTGCGCGAGGCGGTAACTCCGTTCGAGGCGCGGGCGGTCGATTCCGATTTCTTCCGGCGTCGACGGCGCGGCGGCGTCGGCGATCATCCGTTGAATCGTCGCGGCCGGGAGAAGTTGCGCTTCGAGACGCGGTTTGAGGTCGGCCCAAGCGTCGCGGAAGAGGCGCAACCGGCGTTCGAGTTCGTCCGGTTCGACGAATTTCTTACGGCATTCGCTTTCGACCGTTTGACGCAGGCCCGACGTTCCAAAATTTTCTTCGAGTTCGCGTTCGATCGTTTCCCAAGCGCGGAAATTTTGCGGAATCGCGGCGATCGCGGCGTCGAAGGTCGCTTCGCTCCAAGTCGCCAAAATCCGTTCGTAAAGCGCCGAGGTGGAGACGGTTCCGACGCCGACTTTGAACCCGTGCGACGGGGCCTCGCCGTAATAAGTGTGATGTTGGTTGTCCCAAAGATGGCTGAATTGGTGTTCGGCGCCGGAGGCGGTGCGGGACGTTTTCGCCTTTTGCATCGCCAGACCGCTCATGACGAGCCCTTCGGTCAGCCGCGCCAACGCTTTTTTATCGCCGCGAGCGACGCCGGTCGGGTCGGCGACCGAATCGCGGAGCGAATCTTGAACGAGCGACCAAGCGATTTCGTCGATCGGCTCGGTTCCGATCAGGTCGGCGAGAATCCAGTCGGCGCCGGCCGGAATTTTT
>JAFSFF010000064.1 GCA_017435375.1 Thermoguttaceae bacterium | reverse complement strand
TTGCGCCGCGTTTCCGGGTCGAGCGACGCGTCGACGCTCCGCGAGTCGGCCCCGCTCCAAAATCGGTCGAGGTCGCTTTCGGGACGCGTCGCGTCGTAACGAGTCGAGCGCAAAAAACGCCGCCGAACGGGTCGAACGACCGCGCCCGACTTCGGAGCGACGGCGACGGCGTTCGCTTGCGTTTTTCCGCCTTGTTTTTTCGAGTTTTCAGCCATACCGATATTATATCTAAATACTTGAAAAATAAAAGTTTAAAGATTCCAAAAACCGGAATTTTGTAATAGTTCCAGCCCCCGCCGCCCGGTTGTAACGACCAAAACAAAAATCGGAGCTTCCGACGGCGTTAAACCTCGACGCGGCGGGGCTTCCCGGCGCGTTTTTTTTGTCGCGGCGCCGTCAAAAAACTTCGCCGAAAAGCTTCGTCAAAATCGCTTCGGTCGCGTCGACCGAAACGCTTCCGCCGACGCCGCGATACGCGTCGCTTCCGGTTCCGACGTAAATAAAATCGTCCGGAAAGCCGAGCGCGGCGCCCGCTTCCGGCGCGGTTAAGTAGCGGTAATTTCGGAGGTTGTCGCCGACAAACATCATCGGGCGCGTCGTTAACGTCGGAAACGCGCCGTCGAGCGGGTACGCTTCGTGGAGAAAACCGTGGTTAGGGAAAAGCGCGTCCGACCAGCCCGCGACGCGGGCGGCGTCGAGTCGCGCCAACGTCGCTTTGCCGCGAAGTTTTGCGAGCGGTTTCGTCGGCAAGTCGAGCCGCAGGCAATCGCGAATCGTCTTCGTCGCGATCTTTGGCGGCGGTTCCGGAGGCGCGAACGGCGACGCCACGTCGAGAACTCCGGCGACATACAGTCGAACGCGTTTCGAAGCGCCGCCGAACCGGAACCCGTCGAGTTTGAACGTCGAAACGGCGTAACCCAACGCCCGCAACTCGCTTAAAAAACGCTCAAAGTATTCGCCGAGCCGGGACTTGACGCGGGCGCCGTTTGCGTCGAGCGGGCCCCAATTTTGCATCCCCGGAACGTTTTCGAAAACGAAAGCGCGCGGTCGAGCCGTCCGAATCCAGCCGTTCAGGACGTCGTTCGCCAAGTTTTGGACGTTGGCGCTAAGTCCCGTCGTTCCTTTGACTCGCGAAAATTCCGTACAGGGCGGCGACGCCCAAAGAAAATCGATTCCGCCCGTCGAAAAGCCTTCGTCGAGCGCGGTCGTTTTGGCGAGGTCGCGAACGCGAAACGTCGTTTCCGGAAAGTTCGCCGCGAACGAGGCGGCGCGACGCGGGTCGACGTCGCAAGCGTAAAATCGATTCCGCGACGACGCGCAAACCTTCGCGACGGCGCGTTTTAGCGCGATATGTTCTCCGCCGATTCCCGCAAACAACGAAACAAAATTCATACCGTTTCCTTTCTTTGAACGCCGCTTGTTCTACGCCGTCGATAATCGCATACGCGACAAATAGTTAAGCGAAATTTTCTTCAAGTTTTTTTCGAAAATTTTATAAAGCTACTTGAAAATAGTCAAAAATATGATATACTTATTTTTGTCGAGAGGGAGAACGGTTCTCCAAAAGCTCTCGACGGTTCGTTTTAGCTCTACTTTTACAAGAGGAGTTAAAAATGTCGGATAAGTACTCGATGTTCGTCGTCTTCCGTAATGGGAAAATCGTTGGTTTCTATCACTCGCTCGAAACCGCCGCGCGTAAGCGTTTTGGTTGCACGGCGGTGAAAATCACCTTCGAATTCAACTGGAACGGGCTCCAAGACGTCGAAGTTGAAAGACTCGTCCTCTAACCTTTAACAAGCGTTCTTCCCGCGTCTCACGACGCGGGGAGGCGTTTTGGGGAAACAAAGCTATGCCGGTTAAAGATTTACGCGAAAAATACGGAAACGTCAAACGAACTCGCTCGCTCCTTAACAAGGCGATTCGCGCCGAATGCGCCGGAGCGGACGGGGTGTTGTCGGCGCTCGATTTCGCCGCGCAACGTTGCCATACGTCGAAAGATTGGGCCGAAATTTACGAAATCTTGCTCTCCGCTCGGGGAGCGATGACGGCGGAAATCGCCCGCCGATACGATTTTAAGTCGGAGACCGAAACGAATGAGCAAAATCAAACTCCTTGAAAACACCGACGACGCCGGAATTTTCGAACAACTTTTAAGCGGGTTCCAAGCGGCGACGAAAGACCTCAAACCGGGCGAAAAGTTCCATTTTGTCGTCGAACGCGAAAACGACGAAGCGACGGCGGCCCGACTCGACGAAATCGCGACCGAGGAAGCGAACGACGCGGAAACGGTCGCCGAAGCGAAAGAACTCGCCGGGAAGTTGCGACGCGGCCGCAAGCCGAAACCGGCGTCGCAACTCCGACGGAACAAACTCTTTTTGCGTTTCACCGACGCCGAGTACCGCGACGTTTTGGCCGCCGTCGACCCGGAACGCGAACTCGCCGAAGCGGTGCGCGAACTGACTTTAGAAGCCGTTCGAGCGCGGTTGACGAACGCCGCCGAATAACGTTAATTCGGGTCGACGTTGCGGAATTTGCCGAAGCGGATTCCGCGCGTCGCTCGTTTTTTCGTTTTGCCGTCGCCGCGTTTTCTTAGGTACTCCAGCGCGGCGATTTGCTCGTTGACGCTAAATTGCTCGACGCTTCCGGCGTCGGTCGCGGCCTTTTTCGGCGACGCGACGCGCTCCGCAAACTCTTTTAATCGTTCGTTTTCCGTCATTATTACCGTCGTCTCCTTCTCTGTTGAAGTTCCGAAAATGAAACCCGGCGCACTTTTCGCGTCGGGGCCGTTTCGCCCGGCGTCGTCGGAAGTTTCGCGCCGCAAATCGACGCGCCGACGCAAGCGCCGACGAGGCAGTCGAACCAGTGGTTGTCGGGACGTCGCATTCGCAGTTTCCACTCGTTGACGCGCCGCCCGGTGCGCTCGTTGACCGTCGGAACGCAGTATTCCGCCGTCAAGTGCGACGCGATTAGGCCGCGTTCGCCGGGGTCGCCGTTAAGCGACAAGCAACCGGGGTCGCCCGGCGCCGTCGCTAAGCGTCCGTGTATGAACGACTTCCAAAAATTCGCGTCGATAACGGCGTGTCGCGTCGAGCGCTTGCCGATCGCGTTCGGAACGCGCCAATGCAAACCGACGACGTCGCCGCGTTGCGCTTTGTAGTCGCCGAACGCTCGGCTCGACGCGCCGACGCCCATCCCGTGCGACGGCAAGAGGTTCGCGCCGAAACGGCTTCGTCGGCAAAATTGGTACACGACGTCGGTCATCTCGCCCCAGTTCGCGTCGATAAGGATTCGATCGTAACGCATTAACGCGCCGTCCTCGCGCTGAACTCCCCGTTCGAAAAGGGTTTCGACGAGCGTTTCGAGCGCTCCCGTCAACGCGCCCTCCAAGCCGGGGATTTTTTGCCGCGCGTCGAACGCCTTTTTTTTCGCGACGTCGCTTAACGTCGGTCGCGCTTCCGAAAGCTGAAAGTTCAGCTTTTTTTGCTCCGGATACGTTCCCCAGTCGACCACGACGCCGGTGAAATTCCGCTCCCACGCGACCGACGCCCAGTAAAGGAGGTCTTTGTGAACGTCGATAAAGCCCGTCAAAAGTTGACTTTCGAGCGGCGCGACGCCACGTTTGTAGCCGCTCGATTTATTGATAATCGTGATCGCGTCGACCATTCCCTCGCCGCTTTCGTCGATTTTGGCGACCGGCTCGTTTTGGTATTCGCTCAAAAACGCCGTTTCGTCGCGGAATTTGAGGTTCATCGCGAACTGAATCGCCGAAATTTCGGTTTTGGGATTGTATCGCGCGGGCCACGATACGACCGCGCCTTCGTCCATCGCCTCGCGGTTTTCACGGTAAAATTCCGTCGCTTCCGAGCCGTCGCCGTCGTTCATCAAGTCGGCTTCGCGAAGTTCGCGGTACCGCTCCCAAAGCTCGACGTTTTTCGGCGGCGACTCCAAAAGGCGATACTTTTCGCCGCGAAACTCCGGGTTCCGCTTGCGGTCGAGGAGCCGGTGCGCCAAGTCGTCGTCGGCGCCGACCGTCATCGTAATACAGCAGGCCATTTGTTCGCCCGGCCCCGCCATCCCGAGAATGTCGGCCTTGATAATTTGTTCGCGCGAATCGCATTGCGTCGGCGAAAACGCCGATTCGCGAGTTTGCGGGTCGTCGACAAGGACGTGCGTCGGTCGGAGGATGCGCCCGTCGTATCGAGCAAAGGACGCGCCGCGAAGTTCGCTCCCCTCCATTCCGGAACATTGAATGACGACGCCGGACGCCGCCGAGCCCGGAATCGCGGGCAACACGATACGGGTCGCGCCCCACTCGATGCGCGTCGGCTCGCCGCGAAAACGCTGTCCTTTTTGACGGTGCGCGACGCGTTCCAACTTGCGGATCGCAACGCAAACTTCCGGGAAGTCGGCGAGTAGGAGCGGGTTCGTTTCCAACCAAACCTTCAGCTCTTCAAGGAGCTTTTGCGCCCGCGCCCCCGACGCGGCGACGAGCATAATGAACTCGGTGTATCAGTACAGCGTCGCCCAAAGGACGAGCAACTTGTTCAGCGTCGACTTGCCGGAACCGCGCGGCATAACGAGCGCGTAAATCTCGCCGTTGCGGACGACGCGCTCGAGCTTCGCGATCACGTTGCGGTGCATCTGCGAAAACGGCTTGTCGAAAACGAACCGGAAGTAGGCGAGGCAGAAGTACATAAACGACTCGCCCGCCCGGCGTTTGCGCTCCGGATTCGCGACCGGCGGGAGTTCGCCGATTTCTTGCGCGGCGCGAACCGACTCCGACGCGCGGTCGCGGGCCGCCGCTTTCGTCGCTTCGTAAGAGTCGACGACGGTTCGCGCCGGAGCGGCTTTTTTCGAATCGTATTCGAGCGCCAAAAACGCCGCGTACTTGAGGAGGTCGACCGTTTTGTCGTCGCCGATATGGTACCCCGCCCGCTCCCGGTCGCGTCGAAGGCGCGACTCCGAAACGCGGGTTCCGGTCGTGTTCAGGAGTCGCAGAAGCTCGACGGGTTTCAGTTGGCGGACGTTCATCGGGGTTCATTCTCGGTTAATCATAAAGGCGACGAAATTCAAAAGCGCGATTTTGCCGTCGGCGTCGAGGAGTCCGCCGTCGCGGGCGATTCGCTCGACGAGGCCGACGTCGACGCGCCGTTTCGACGCCGCCGACAAGATTTTCGCGAGCGTTTCCGGGGTCAAGCGCGACGCGTCGACGGTCGGTTCCGGCGCGGCGGTCATCGGACGACCTCCGCTTTTTCGCCGCTGAACGCCTCCCAACGTTGGATTATCGCGTCGCAATAATTCGGCGAAAGTTCCAGCCCGAAGCACCGCCGCCCGAGCCGCTCCGCCGCGACGAACGTCGTCCCCGAGCCCGCGAACGAGTCGAAAACGACGTCGCCCAGTCGCGTCGAGTTCTGCATTTGCCGCTCGAACAGCTCGACCGGCTTCATCGTCGGGTGAACGTCGTTTCGGCGCGGCTTGTCGACTTCGAAAACGGTCGACTGCGACCGCCCGCCGTTCCAGTAGTGCGCCGCGCCGCCCTTCCAGCCGTAAAGACAAGGTTCGTGCCGCCACTGGTAATCTTGCCGCCCCAACACGAGCGAGTTCTTCACCCAGATAAGGCATTCGCGAAGCGTCCAATCGACTTGCCGGACGGCCTCGCGGAAGTTGCGTCCTTCGGTGTCCGCGTGCCAAATGTAGAACGCGGCGCCGGGCCGAAGAACGTCGTTCGCGCGGCAGAAGGCGGAAGTCAGGAACGCGAGGAAATCGGCGTCGGCCATCGAGTCGTTCGCGATTTTGAGCCCGGTCGAGCCGGTGTAGTCGACGTTGTACGGCGGGTCGGTCAGGTAGAGGTCGGCGGTCGCGCCGTCGAAAAGCCGCGCGACGTCGCGAGCGTCGGTCGAGTCGCCGCAAAGGAGCCGATGCTCGCCGAGCCGGAAGAGGTCGCCGCGCTTGACGTTCGTCGTCGCCGGAACTTCCGGCGCGTCGTCCGGGTCGGCAAAACCCTCCTTCGGGCCCAAGGCAAGGAGCCGAGCGAGTTCGTCGGCAGAAAAACCGAACGCCGTCGGGTCGAAATCGGCGTCGGCGCTCCGGAGCGCGTCCAGTTCGAGCGTCAAGCGCGGCAAGTCCCAATCGGCGAGTTCCGCCGTCTTGTTGTCCGCGAGCCGGTACTCCCGCGCCGCCTCCGGAGAAAGTCCCGTCGCGACGACGACCGGGACGCGTTCGAGCCCTAATTTCGCCGCCGCCTTCAGCCGAGTGTGCCCCGCCAAAATAACGCCGTCCTCGTCGACGACGAGCGGCGACCGGAACCCGAACCGCCGAATCGATTCCGCGACCGCGTCGACCGCGCCGTCGTTGATTCGCGGGTTGTTTTCGTAGGGGCGCACGTCGCCGAGCGGGCGCAATTCGACCGAAAATTCGCGTAAATCAAGCGGATTCGTCGTCATTTTTGAAACCTCCAAAATCGCCAAAAAGCCGCGACCGTCCCGCCGCGCGCGTTCAAAAAAAAGTCTTTCTCCCACCCGGCGGGGTTCCCTTCGCTCTCAAATAGAAAATTGGGGTCGGGAGTACCTTTTGGGGTTGAAAATCGTACCGTTTACCCCCCTTCGGAGGGGGTGAAATTAGATGTCGCCTAACTTTCGTCCTCCCGCCCCTCTCGACGGGCCAAAAGTTAGCCTTGGCTTAGCTTCCGGACAGTCGACGAGTCGAAACGTCCTCCGCCCTCGTTGGCGACCGGGTCGAACGACGCGAACAATCTCGACGCGTCCTTTCTTAACGAGTCGTTTCAACGCGCGGTCTCTGACGCGACGGTCGGCGAACGCCTCGCAACCTCCGATGAACCGAACGGCGCGGTTAATCTCTCGCAACGTCGCGCCCTTGCGCCCGTAAATCTGCAAGAGCGTTTCAAGCGCGGGCAAATTTCGCTCCGCTCGCAATTTGATTTTTAGCTTCTCCGCCGCGTTCGACTTAGCGCAACGTTTTCCTTTTTTCTTTTCTTCATTCATCGTTACCACCGCTTTTGCTTGCGTCGTAGGCGGAACTGGTTTATTATTATATGAGCGCTTAAAAGCTCATATATAATAATACCATTCCGTATAGACGCTTTAGCAATGGTTCAAGGTTATGGTTTTAACTTTATATATATAATAAAAACGAAAACCTTGAACCTTGAACCATTGGTTTGAACCGTCAGTTCGTTTCGAAGTTTTTGAGCGAGAAAAAATAGTTTTTCCCTTCATTCCACGCGTCGACGTTAAGGTCGGTGAGCGCGCGGCGTATTTCGGAAAGCGTGAACAAATCTTCGTTCGCGGCGGCGCCGAAAATTCCTTTCGGGTCGTCCGACTGTTTGAACTTCCCGCGTCGCACCGTTCGTCCTCGCCCTTCGACGTCTTCCCCGTGTTCGCGGAAGTAGCGCATCGTCCACTCGGTCGCGCGGTCTCGACGTTCGGCGCGAACGCCCTTCTTCTCCTCGCCGCCGTCCGCTTCCTCTCGCAAGACGGGCCGAATCGAAAAATACCCGTTTTCGTCGATTCCATACGTCAACGCCTCGACGTCGCGGTAATCGAAACAGTTGCTTTTGACGCAACTCATCACCGGCCCGGACGACGTGCGCCGAAGCAAATACGCGACGCGGGCCGCCGCGATCGTGTCGATGGCGCCGATGAACCGGTCTTTCAGCGACGACTTATCGTTCGTCGTCGACTTGCGCAAGTGCGTTACCAAGACCGCCGCGAGGTTGCGTTCCTCGACGAAAATTTGGAGCGGACGCAACACCGCGCGAACGTCGGTTTGCTTGTTCGAGTCGACGCCGTCCCCCCAAGCGATCGACACCGGGTCGACGAAAATCGCGCGGCACGGAACGCCGGTTTTGCGT
>JAFSFF010000007.1 GCA_017435375.1 Thermoguttaceae bacterium | reverse complement strand
TTTCAACTCGGCGTCGGTCAGCGCGCGGAAGCGGACGACTTTAATAACGCCCTTGCTAATCCAGCTCGTCAAACCGAGCGGTTCGCAACGCGACACTTCGAAGCGCGTCCCGAGACGGCGCCCTTCGACGACGCAATCGATTCCGACTTCGTCGTCGACCCAAACGCGGAGCGCCCGTTTCGAAACTTGAATCCGGAAGCGGTACCACTTGTCGTTCTTGAAGTTGTAAAACGACGACGTCGAGTTTTGCGACGCGTCCATATCGTCGACGTTCGAAATCCCGAGGACGGCTCCGCCCCAACCGCCGTTGATCAACGTAACGCTAACGTCGCCGATCGGAAAAGTCGTCGCGGAGAAGAAGTCCGTCCCCATTTCGCGGCGCGAAACGATTTCGAGTTCGTAATTTTCGCGCGGAAGTTTGAAGCCGGCGGCCTCTTCGTCGAACTTGATCGACGTCGACGACGCGCCCATTCCGAGAACGATCGCGCCGTCTTCGACGACCGGCGTTTCGGCGCCCGCGTCTTCGAGGTCGATCCAATTTTTCAGCGTTTTGCCGTCGAAGAGATACGTCCATTCGTATTTGTCGTCGTCCGCTTTCGACTCGGCAAGCGCGTCGTAAGCCGGTTTGTCGGCGTCGTCGGCGGCCTTGACGAACGAAGCGTTCGACGCGAAAAGGGCGAGCGTCGCGACGGTCGCGGCGACGGCGAGCGAAAAGAAGCGTTTCATTGCAAATTCCCTTTCAAAAAGAGTTCGGCCAAATCGGCGCCGCGTTCGAAAACTCGCGTCGACGCGGCCCCGGTCGTTTCGTCGTAAGTCGCGAACCCGTCCCCGGCGACGTCGGAACCGACGACGGCCCAAGGAACGGCGCCGCGCGAGTGCGTTTTGATCGCGACCGGCGTCGGATGGTCGGGCGAAATCAGGAGCCGCCAGTTCTCGAACGTTCGCAACTTCTCCAAAATCGGCGGGAGCGTCAGTCGGTCGATCGCTTCGAGCGCCGCGACTTTTTTCTCGGCGTCCCCCTCGTGCCCGGCTTCGTCCGGCGCTTCGACGTGAACGCAAACGACGTCGAAACGGTCGAGCGCGTCCGCGGCGGCGCGCCCCTTGGCGGCGTAATCGGTGTCGACGTATCCGGTCGCGCCCGGAACTTCGAGAATTTCCCAACCGAGGTTGCGAGCGATTCCGCGCAGCAGGTCGACGGCGGTGATCATCGCGCCCGGCCCGAACCCGAATTTTTCGGCGAACGGAACGAGCCGCGGTCGCGTCCCCTGCCCCCAAAGCCAACATTGCGTCGCCGGGAGTTCCCCTCGTTCGACGCGGCGCTTGTTCGTTTCCGACGCGGCCAAACGCTCTGCGCAAAGCTCCATTAGTCGGCGGAGCGCGGCGCCCCCTTTCCCTCGCGGCAAGACGTCGAGAATCGAACGGTCGGCGTAATCGTGCGGCGGCGCGGTTTGCGTCGACGCGTCGAACGGCGCGTCGGTTTCTCCGTTTTGCCCGTTTTGTCTATTTTCTTCCGCTTGCGAGCCGTCGCCGGAAATTTTTGCGCCGTCCGGCCTAAAAATCATCAGATTGCGGTACCCGACGCCGGGGAAAAACTCGACGGTTCCGCCGATTTCCGGCGCGATTTCGGCCCAGCGCGGCGCGACGTCGGCGTTAATCTCGGCGAGAAGCGCGGTCGCCTCGGCGGTCGAAATATGTCCGGCCGAAAAGTCCCGCATCACGCCGTTTTCGACGCAAACGAGATTGCAACGGAACGCCCAATCGTTCGGGCCGAGTTCGAGATTTTGCGCCGCCGCTTCGAGCGGAGCGCGTCCGGTGTACGACTCGGTCGGGTCGTATCCGAGAACCGACAGCGTCGCGACGTCGGAACCGGGGGTCATTCCGTCCGGAACGTTGAACGACCGCCCGAGCGCGGCTTTCGGCGCCAGCGAGTCGAGCGTCGGGGTCGCCGCCGCTTCCATCGGAGTTTTTCCGTTCAAAGCCGGAATCGGATCGTCCGCGAAACCGTCCGGAATCAACACGACGCGTTTGTAAACGCTCATTGGAGTTTCGTCTCCTTGTCGTTTTGCCGTCGACGGCGTTCGGCGCGCCGCGTTTTCCGTCCCGTCGTCGCGAACGGTCGCGAGACTTCGGCGAGGCCCCGCGAACAATTCGTCCGTTGGCGCGCCCCCTCTATTTTAACGACTTAAATCGGGAGCGCGTCGTCAATCTTCGGACGCGACAAAAAAACGCTTCTCAACGCGAACGCAAACGTTCGACGGCGGACGGCGTTCTCTTTCCGTCGCGACGCTCCGCCGTCGAAAGCGCCGCGATCGGGGAACCTCGGCGGCGCGCTCGGTTTTCCGCGTCGTCGAAACTCCGTCAAATGTTTTCGCAAGCTCGGTTGGAACTCGCCTTTTCCTTCGCCGTCCGACGCCGTTTCGCGCCGTTCCCAAGCGTTCGTTCTTAAACGTTCAGTCGAAATCGCGGGTCGCGACGACCGGCGTTCCGGTTCCGAGCAGGTCGGCGATCAGGACGTCGCCGCGACGAATCGGTTTCCGCAATCGGAGCGCGTCGATTTCCTTCATCGCGTCGAAGAGGCGCCCCTTCGGAATCGGCCCGGAAGTTCGCACCGGCGCCATATCGACAAAATCGCCGTTTTCGTCGACGATTCGCGCCGTCGTCGTCAGCGTTCGCGTCGGATTCGTCGTTTCGGCCAAGCCGTAAAGCTCGCCGCGTTTGCAAGTGTTCCCGGAAACCGTCCCGGCCTCGACGTCGACTTCGAGCGCGCACCCTTGCGGACAAACGATACAAACCAATTTTTGCGTCGCCATTTTTCGCCTTTTTAAATAAATTTCGCTTTATTAATCTTTAACGCAAACTTCGCCGTTTTGCGCACTTTAACTATTTTCGTTCTCCCGCCGTCCGACGATAGGTCGCGCGGCAGTTCTTCGTTTCCCAAAACTCGACTTGGCCGACGGCGAACCCTTGCGATTCGACGTATTCGTAAATCATTTTCGCCAAGCGTTCGGCGGTCGGATTCTCGTCGAAGAGCAAAACCGGCTCTCCGGCGGCGACCAACGCGTCGGCCAACGGGTCGTCCTTCGCCAAAAAGACGCGGTGGTCGAGCGTTTCGTCGATCCAAGTTCCGACGATCGCCTTCAAATCGACGAAATCGAGCGCCATCCCCTGTTCGTTCAACGAGTCGACGAGAATTTCGACGCACACTTCGGCGTTGTGCCCGTGCAGCCGTCGGCATTTCCCTTCGTATCGATAAAGTCGGTGTCCGTAAGAAAAGGAAAAGTCGCGAGCGACGGAAAACATACGCTTAAACTCCAACCGTTTTTTGACTATTCGCGCCCAAAATTGACGTTAATACGAACCGCTTGAACTCCGCGACGCCGTCTTTTGCGGAATCGCGAACGTTTTTATTATACCTCTTCTTTTCTTTCTTGGAAGACGGCGACGCGAAAGGAGGGCGCGTCGAAACGTTTTTTCGTCAAAATTTCCGCCGATTCCCTCTCGATTTTTGCGTTCGCCGACTTCCGGTTTTTCCTATTTTATCTATTTGTTTTATTCTATCTTTTTGTTTATCTATCGTTTTTTTCTTTGAAATAAAAAAATCGTCTTTCCGCCTCGCGCCGCTTTTCAAAATAAACAAATTGGATAAAATATACAAGAGAAATAAAAACCGCTCAATTTGGGAGCAAATTTTACCGATTTACAAAGATTAGGCGGTTTAGGCGTTTTTCGCAAACGCCCGTATCGCGTCGGAACGCGACGACGTTGCGACCGCCTTCACGTCGTCGCGTCGTCGCGAACGACGCGTTTTCCGAATCGCCGCCGTTTCCGACGCGAAGCGGCGCCCGTATTTTCAAGGAGAAAAAGATGAAACACAACCTTTTCGCGGGTCTTTTGGTCGCCGCCGCGCTCGCCTTCGTTTCCCCCGCCAACGCTCAAGACGCGCTCGTCGCGACCGACGCCGCTCCGGCTCAACCGGTCGCTCAAGTTCAAACGACCGACGTTTGCAACGAATGCGAAGGCGGCGTCGTTCTCGGTTCCGGTCTTGGTCTCCGCGGTCGCGTCGCCGGTATGCGCGCCGGTTGGGGCGAACGTTCGAACCGTTTCCGCACGAACCTCGAAAATCGCCTGTACGTTCGCGACGTCGTCGCGCCGTCCCCGTACGCGGTTCCGAGCGGCGAACTCCAAGATTGGTCGCGCTTCAAGCACTATCCGTACGGCTACTATCCGCACAACTTCCGCGACGCGTCGGGCCGCCCGGCGTCGATGGGCCTTCAAATGTACAACCCGGCTTGGCAAAACTACTATCCGACGCCGCGCCGCTTCCACGAAGGCAAACACTTCATTCTCGACGTTTTCTAATTGAAACGTTCGCGTTAAACGCTTGAAAGCCGTTCCGATCGAGGAGCGGCTTTTTTATTGCCTCGACGCGCGAAAACTCGCGACTTTTTCTTTTTATTTGCGTTCCGACGCCTCGATAAGCTCAAAATCCCGGATCGTCTCTCTCGCCGACTCCGTTTTTCCGCCGGCCGCCGCGCACACCTTGCGCAAAAAGAAGAAAATTGTGCGGGGGAGTCCTTGCGCCGTCTAATTTCTGTGTTATATTATCTTTCACACGAAGGAAACTTTCCGAAAAATCGTAAAATTTAGCGTCGTTTAACAACGCGCTTCTCGCCGACGGCTTTTCGGAACGAACCCGAGGACGGAACGCTTCGTCGCTCGAACGCAACAACCCCCCGCAAGCCCCGAGAAGGAGAAGATGATGTTCAAACGCGCTCGTCGTTGTTGGTGGAGAGATTGCTTATTGTTCACCGCCGCTTAAACGTTCGGCGACTCGTTCGTCGATCCGTTTTCCGTCTTTGCGTTCGTTGTCCGAACGCTTTTTTTTCGCCGCGCTACAATCAAACAAAAATCAAAATTCGCGTTCCGACCTTTTAAAACGTCAAGAAATAAAAAACGACGCTCGAATACGCTTCGAACGTCGTTTTAAACTGGGGTACAGGGATTCGAACCCCGACTAACCGGTTCAGAGCCGGCTGCGCTGCCTTTACGCTATACCCCAAACAATTTTGACGTCTTTATTTTACCTCTTTTTGAGCGCTCGTCAATTCTTCGCCGTTAAAATTTCGCTAAAAAACCAAGCCCTCCCCTTTCCATCTTTCCTAAACCGCCGCGTATCGACGTTACAATCGCTACCATCGCGACATTTTCTTAAAAAAAGTCAAAATACGCAATTTAAAACAATTGCTTATTCTGAAGTAAATAGTATAATTAGTTAAATGGAGAAGAACGCGTAAAATTTTATACAATAAACGCGTTTTTCGTCAACCGTCGGTCGCTTCGTTATATTTTCGCTATGTCGCGGCCTTGTCGTATTTTTCCCGCTTCGACGCGAAAGGACTTTAAAATGGCGAAACTTTCCGGTTTTTTCATGTCGACGCTTTTAATTGTCCTCTGTCTTTGGATTAATGTTTGCCATTATCCGGACGCGGCGCGAACGTCGGCCTCAAACGACGACGCGACGCCGGTCGACGTCGTCTCGCCTTCCGTCGCGCCCGATTCCGAACCGGTTGAAGAGGAAACGGACGATCAAGAATCGAGCGGCTTCTTCGCCGACGCCGATCTTGAATCCGCGCCGAAGTTGCTCGACGTTTCCGCGTCTCCTCAAACGAACGAATCGCTCGACGAATCCGCGCCGAAGGCCCGCTCGTTAACGCCGGCTTCGTTCCCCGCCGACGGAGCCGTTATCGACGACGCGCCTCGGCAAAAGGCCGACCCCGCCTCGCAACCGCCGGTTTTAAGCGGCGATTTGTCCAACGCCGAAAAAGTCGCGCCCGCGCCCCCCGTCGCCGCGCCGCAAACCGCTTCGCCCGCCGTCGCGACGCCGACGCAAAGCGTTCGACGTTCGGCTTCGAATTCGAAACCGCGCGGCGCCAAATACGTTCGCGTCCCGGACGTCGAAATCGACGCGTACTCGGGCGGAGTGCGAGCCGCGCAAACGTTCGACGACGAAACTCGCGTCGTCGGCGCGACGCGCGCCGGGCAAACGTTGCGCGTCGCTCCGTCCGCTCCTTGAGCGCGCCTTTTAAGAGTTTTCCTTTGAACGTCGACGGTAAACTTTGCGTTTTCGCAACGCGACGCCGTCGACGTCGTATTTTAAAAGAAAACGTTCTCGAAACGCTTCGTTCCGCGTCTTTTTTTCGCGACGCGAGCGACGTTTCGCAACTTTTGAATACGGAAAGGGAAATCAATGATCTATCGTTTGGTCGACCGCGGCGCCGACGGCGAACCGCGCGTTCGCGATTTCAACGACGTTACCGAACTGACGGCGCGTTTCGAAAAAATCGGCGTCGACGACTGCAGCGCCGACCTGCGAATGCGCGGTTTTCCCGTCTTTCGCGGACTTATCGGGCCGCTTCCGGAACGCGACGGAACGGTCGCGCGGTATGAAACGCCCGAAATTTTCGAAAAATTAACGAAAGAGTGGAGCGCGCCGCAACGTCGGAAGTCGAAACGCAAAGCCTCCGTCGAGGAAGCCGACGCGACCGTTTAACCGTTTTTCCGCCGCCTTTCCCCCTTCGCAATCCGTCTTTATGTCGCTCTTGGAAACGCTCGCCGCGCCGGAAACGCTCCCGGCAATTTGTCGCGCTTGGTTCGAAACGGCGGCCGACGCGGGTCTCGACGCGCTCGGATTCGCGCCGGTCGGCCCGGCGGCGACGTTCGATCTCTTCGCCGACCGCGTTCGTCGGGGCGACTGCGCCGGGCTTCCTTACCTCGAAGAAAACGTCGAAGCGCGCCGCGACCCTCGCTCCGTTTTGCCGTCCGCGCAAACTCTCGCCGTCGTCGCGCTTTCCGAACGCCGACTCCGCGCCGAATCTACCGACGCGACGCAAACGCTCGCCGCCGAAATCGCGCAAATCGCCGAACCTATCCAACCTTCTCAATCTTCGCCGCTTTCCCTAAATTCCGAGAAGACGCGTCTTACCGGCGCCGTCGTTCCTTACGCGGCTTGCCTCGACTATCACGACGTTTTAAAGCGGAAACTTAAACGACTTCGCGCGTTTTTCCTCGACCGTTTCCCGAACGCCGAGGCGCGAGCCGCCGTCGACGCCGCGCCGCTTCTCGAAAAAGATTGGGCCGTCCGCGCCGGAATCGGCTTTTGCGGGCTCCATTCGCTCGTCGTCTCGCCGCGTTTGGGCTCGCGTCTCTTTTTGGGCGAACTCCTCGTTTCGACGTCGTTCGCCGAAACGACCGGATTCGCGACGCCGGAAGCGCTCCGCGGCGCGCTCGGGCCGACCGACGCAAACGTCGCCGCCGCCGAACGTTGCGTTCGCTGCCGCCGCTGCGTCGACGCTTGCCCGACCGGCGCGATTCCCGGCGACCGAACGCTTGTCGCCAACCGCTGTCTCAACTTTTGGACGATCGAAAATCGCGCCGCGCTTCCTCCCGAAATCGCGCCAAAACTCGACGGTCGGCTCTTCGGATGCGACCTTTGCCAACGCGTCTGTCCTTGGAACGCGTCGGAAAATAACGCCGCGCCGCTCGACGTTCCGCTGGCCGCCGTCGACGCGCTCGACGACGCCGAGTTCCGCCGACTCTTCAAGAAAACGCCGATCTTCCGCGCTCGACTCGACGGCTTACAACGAACCGCCGACGCGTTGCGCTCTTCGAAAATGCGTCAAGACAACAAAAATAAAGAAAATAGCGAAGCGTTTCCAACGCCGCCGACGTTAAAATAGAAAAGACGCGGCGTTTAGCGAAACCGGTTCGACGCGGGCAAAAAAATGTCCGGCGACCGAAATAAAATTTCAAATCGCCGGACTATTCCCCCCCTGGGAACGTTCGAGTTTCGGAAGCGCGCTAAGGAACCTCCGAAGAGCGTTTTTCAACGGTCGGTCGTATCTCCTTCCGACAAAAAACGCGGTATGACGTAAAGGCAAGCCGCCCGACTCGCGGACGACGTCGACGAGCTGGTCGCCGTTTTAGTTCGTCAAGTCCTTTTTTTAGGAGTTGCCGAACTTTTTTCCTCTTATATTCTGTTAATCGTCTAAAAACCGTTTTAACCTTAACTCTTTATCCGTTTTCTCCGTAAATTTTACCGTTTTTTCTTTTTTTCCTCTTGACGCCGCCGTTCCTCGCTTTACCCAAAGCGCCCGTTTCGCCTATTTTGACGTCGCCGTCGTTTCGTTCGTCTCTCGCTTGGCAAAAAAAATCCCGAGGAAGCCGAAACTTCCTCGGGATAACAACCCGAACGACGTTTAAAAAATCGCCGCGCTCAATTTCGAGCGTTTCGATTTTTCAAAAAACGCTCGGATCGTTTCTATTTCATCGCCGAGCGAAGCGCGCCGTCGTCTCCTCCGACGCGCCGTCTCGACTCGTTAACGTCGCTCAGAATTGTTCGAACGAAGCGAAGAGGTCGTCGTCGAAGACGGTTTCTTCGAGAACCGCCAAGTCGACCGCGAGTTCCGCGTCTTCTTCGTCGACGAACGCGGCGAACGCGTCGTCGAGAATCGAAGCGCTGGCCGGAGCGAGCGCGTTCGCGTATTCCGGTTTCAGCTCGAGGTTGCCGACCGTCGCGGCGACGAACGGTTTCAGCGGGTTCGCTTCCGTTCCGACGAGGTTGCCGTATTGTTCGTCGGTCTTAATCAAGACGTCCTTAACGAAACCGACGATACTGTAACGGCTGTTCGCGTAGTTGTTCGGGTAGAAGCCCCAAAGGTCCGCGCTCTTGATCGTGCCGACGTTTTCCGCGACGACGCTGCGGATCAACACCGTCGAACCGAATTGGTTGACGACGCCGCCGTAGTAGGTCGCTTTGTTGCCGCCGATACGGCAGTCGACCAGCGTGATTTCGCTGTCTTCGGCGTAAATCGCGCCGCCGTATTGCATCGATTCGCAACCGTAAATATTGAGCCCGGACATGTACACGTTGCCGCGTTCGATATTGATCGCGCCGCCGTTCTTCGTCGTGTACCCGTCGGCCAAGGTCATGTTGCGCAGGAACACGCTGTTCGTGTTCGGGACGCCGTCGTAAGTCGAAATCGTGAAGATTCCGTTCGTATCGTCGCCGCTGAGCGTAATGTCGACGCCGGCGCCGTCGAACGAAATGTCGCGGGTCAACTCGATCACGCCGTCGAGGACGATCGTCTTGCCGTCGAGCGAGGCGTCGAACGTAACGGTGTTGCCGTACAACGACGATTTTTGTTCGGCGTAAGCCAACGCTTCGCGAATCGAAATCAGGCCGTCGGTCGAGTCGACGACGTCGAGTTCCGTCGTAACGGTCGACGACGGTTTGTCGACCATGTACTGCGACTCGTAGCACCCCATATCGACGATATCGTTCGAAACGCGCAGGTTGCCGTTAAGGTCGGTTTCGTTCGGCGCGTGGACTTGTTCCAACGTGCGGAGGAATTCCGCGGAACCGCCGTTGACCGCGAGCGAGTAACGCGCCAAGCGGTAGTCGCCGTTCGCCGGGTCGACGAAGTATTCGTTCGGCATCCCGCCGGTAATCGTCGCCGTTAACGAACCGCCGCCCGCATACACGTAGGAATTATAGGAGTTCAGCGAACCGAACCCCCACGGGCTGTACGTGGCTTGACCGGTAACGATCGAGTTGTAAATGAAACTGCGTCCGCCGCTGTACAGGCTCCCGAGAATCGTCGAGTTATAGACGTGGAACGTGCCGCCGTCGCTCGACGTGTCGTAGTTGTCGGCAAGGAACACCGCGTCGCCAAAGCCTTCGAAGAGGCAGTTGCGCATCGTAAGGATCGACCACGGCGTGCCGAACACGCCCATGCCTCCGCCGTTGCCGACGACGCGGAGTCCGCGCAGGTCGAGGCCCACCGGGTAGTACAGCTTCGGATTCGCGTCCAAGTTGGCGCGCCCTTGAAGGCTGAACAACGCGCCGCCGCCAAGGCCGCCGCCCTGCAATTCGGACGCGTCGATCGTAATCCCGCCGAGCCCGGAGAGGGACGACGCGTCGATCATGTAGTCCATCACCGAGTGGCTAACGCCGCCGGCTCGGAAGGAGAACCCGCCGAGTTCGCCGTCGATCTTGATCGTGCCGCCCGCCAAGCTCGGATCGAACGTGATCGCGTTGTAGAACGTCGCGCTGTAAATGGACGCGTCGTTCATCGCGTTGGACGTGGTGCCGTAAACGCTGTCGTCGACGCTTCCGCAACTGGCGCCGTAAAGGTTGTCGCGCCCTTGGACGTAGTTAATCGCTTCGCGGAGCGAGGTAACGCCGTCGTACGGGTTGACGACGTCTTCGAGCGTCGTAACGATCGACGACCCGGCTTCCTCGGTAACTTGATACGCGCCGAGGCAAACGCCGACTTCGGCGTAGCCCGCGCCGTAGCCTTGCCCGTTCAGGTCGCTGGACGCGCCGTTGTAAACGTAGGCCGTCGAACCGGCTTTGTACGCGGGACTTCTCACCGGCGTAACGGTCAGGCGGAAGTCGCCGGAGCTCGCGTTAATGAAGCTCGGGTTGATTTCGCGGTCGACGCCGTAACCGATAAGGCTGCCGCCTTGGTCGCCGCCGCGGAGCTTCGCGGCGTTGGCTTCCGTCCCCGCGTTTCCGACGAGGGTGAACGCGAGTTCGAAGTCGTTTCCGGCGAAGTAAACGTCGGTCGGGGAGACGCCGGCCGTCGCGGAGAGGTTCGTCGCGACGATCGAGTTGTAAATCTTGACGTTCGAACCGGCCGCGCCGTAGACGCCCGCGCCTTCGACCGCGACGTTCTTCGCGATCGTAACGTTGTACAGGGTCGCCTTCGTTCCGGCGTCGGCGTAGAGCGCGCCGCCATAAATTTGCGCTTCGCAGTTGTCGATCAAGAGGTTCGCCAAGACCAATTCGCCGCCGGTCAGTTTAATCGCGCCGCCGTCGATGGCCGAGCCGTTCTTGATTTCAAGGTTTTCGATAACGACCGAACCGTCGGCGTCGACGAGGAACGCGGAGTTCGCGTTGAGGCAGTCGATTACGCCGTTGCGGCCGAGAATCGTAACCGGCGAGTTCACTTGGAGCGCGGTTTCGCCGACCTTGACGGTGTGCGCGCCCGTGAAGCGAATCGTAATATCGTCGTAGCCGAGCGCGGTCATGCGGTCGGTCAACGCGAGCGCTTCGCGGAGCGAGGTCTTGCCGTCGGTCGGGTCGACGACGTCGGCGCCGGTCGAAACGAGGAGTTCGACGGACTTGCCTTCGACGTCGCCGAACGGCGCGTCTTTCGCCGTTTGGTTTTCGAAGGCGCCCATGTCGGTCGTCGTGTAGTAAATACGACGATTGCCGTCGAGGTCCAGCGAGTCGAAAGTGCCGTTGAACGTGCCGGTTTCGTTGTACGAACCTTGTTGGAAGTAAACGTTATTCCCGGCGTTCGTCGCGAGCGCGTCGTCGTTCAAGCGGTAATCTTGGTTGTCTTCGTCGACGAAGAGCGCGTTCGTTTCCTTCGACAGGTCGAGTTCGCTCGACCCGATGAAGCAACCTTGTCCGGCGATCAACTCGGCCAACGAGTCGGAACGCGAGACGAAGGAGTTGAAGGCGTTCGCGTTTTCGGACGCGCGGTAAGTCAAGGTCGCGAAGTTGTTCGCGGCGCCGCGCTTAACGATAACGCATTGACCGATCTTCACCGTCGCGGGCGCGCCGGCGTCGTCGACGAATTCGCCGGCGGCGGTCGCCGTACAAGTTCCGCTAATCGTCCCAATAGCGACGCATTCGCCGTCTTCGACGATATGCGTTTTGCCTTCCGCGTCGACGAACGAACTGCTCGCGAAGGTCGCTTCAAACGTGCCGACGAGAATCGTTTGCCCTTCGGCGAATTCCATCGCGGCGCCCTCGGCGTCGACAAACGCGCCGTTCGTCCAAGTCGCTTGGACGCCGTCGACGTCGACCGTTTGGCCTTCTTCGAACGCGACCGCCTTGCCTTCGAGGTCGACAAAGACGCCGTTCGCGAAGGTCGCTTCGACCTTGACGAGGAACGTTTGGCCTTCTTCGAATCGAACGCGATTGCCGTACGCGTCGCGGAACGAACCGAAGCGGTAGGTCGCTTCCGCAGTCGTCCCCTCTTCGCCGACGAGAATCTTTTGACCGTCGACGAATTGAATCGCGGCGCCTTCGGCGTCGACGTACGCGTGCTTCAAGGTCGTTTCGACGGAACCGTCGACGATGACCGATTGATTCGCGTCGACGTAAACCACCTTGCCGGAACCGTTGTCGACAAACACGTCTTGGCGGTAGGTCGCCTTGACGCCGCCGGTGATAAAGTATTGGAATTGTCCGCCGACATTCCCAAAGTTGAGTTCGCCGCCGATAATGAGCTCTTGCCCGTCGACAAGCGCGATCGGATCTTCCCACCAGTTGGCCGGGACGAGCGAGCCGTCGTAATAGGTCGCTTCCGTATAGCCTCGGTACGAGTCGTCGGCAATCCAGACTCTGTCGCCGTTGTCGATCGTCGTCGTTTTACCGGTTTTCGCTTCGACGTAAGCGTTTTCGCGATAGGTCGCCGCAAAACCGTCGACGATCGTGAGACGGTCGCCTTCTTTGAACTTAAATTGAGTCGTCGACGAAGCGTCGTAGAACCCGACGCCTTGGTAAACGTCTTGCGCGACGCCGCCCAAAGTCGTTTCGTTCAACGCGACGATCGTGTTGTAAAGTTGGATTCCGCCCAGCTCGGCGTAAACGGCCGCCGCGTCGGCGTCCGAACCGTTCGTCGTGTTGGCGACGACGGTGCAGTTGACCAACTTCGCGTAAGCGGTCGAGTTCGCTTCGTTGACGTAAACCGCGGAGCCGTTTTCGGCGGCGCACTCGGTAATCAGCGAGTTATAGACCGAAACGGAACCCGTGCGAACGTAAATCGCGCCGCCCTTTTCGATCGCGAGGTCGTCGAGGCCCGCTTGGAGGCGTTCCGAGCGACGGTTCGTGATCGTAACGCCGTTAATAACGACGTTGCCCGCGTCGACGTTGATAATGCGTTGGTCGGCGACGTCGTTCGAAGTCGTCAAGACGATTCCGAGCGCGTCGTTGGCCAAACCGTCGATCGTCAAGTCGGAGCCGATCTTCAATTCGGAGTTCAGGTAGAACGTCGAACCGTTGATCGACGGCGCGAAGGTGATCGTGTTGGCGAGGCCGTAGTTGTTCGCGTAAGCGACCGCTTCGCGGAGCGAAATATCGCCGTCGTACGGGTCGACGACGTCTTCCGCGGTCGTAACGATCAAGCTCGGGATTTCGGTCGGGCCGAGCGGGGACTCGTAGGCGCCCATATCGACCGAACCGCCGACGAAGCGCGGGTCGCCCGCGGCGTCGGTCGCCGGAACGTCGCCGTTCGGGTAAACGGTCAGCGAGTTGTCGCCGGCGTTCAGCGCGACGGAAGCGAAACCGTCGGCGTCTTTGCCGAGCGTGAAGTCGTTCTTCGCCCAATCGGTAAAGGACGGGTCGACCGGATTGTTCGGAGCGCCGACGAGGTTGCCCGCGACGCCGTCGTAAGCGTTCGCGACCCAAGAGGCCGCCGCGCCGATCAAGGTGGAGCGAATCGCGAAGTCGCCGCTGAGGAACGCGTCCGCGCCGTCCGTTTCGCCGTTCACCGTGTTGAGGGCGATAATCGAGTTGCGCAGCGCGACCGAGCCGCCGCGGCTGTACAAACCGCCGTAAGCGTTCGTCGCTTCGTTCTTCGTAATCGTCGTGTTAACGATCGAAACCGAACCGGCGTCGACGCGAACGCCCGCGCCTTCGCGCGCTTCGTTGCCGTAAATAACGCAGTTCAAGATTTCGACGTCGCCGCCGACGCAGTAAACGCCCGCGCCGCAGTCGGCGAAACCGCCGGTGATCTTCAAGCCGGCCAAAACGACTTCGGACGCCAAGGAATCCGGGGTCGCGTCGACTTTAACGACGACGAATTGACCGCCCGCGTCGAGCGTCAAACCGCCGACCAAGCCGACCGCGTCGATCGTAACGCACTTCGTAATGTCGAGCGTTTCGGCAAGCGCGATCGTTTTGCCCGCCAAGGACGCGTCGAACGTGATTTCCGTTCCGACCTTTTGAACGTAACCGTCGACGTTGTACGCGCTTCCGGCGTAGTCGATCGCTTCGCGGAGCGAAATCAAACCGTCGAACGGATCGACGACGTCTTGCGCGGTCGTAACGACGATCGACGGGACTTCCGTCGCGACTTGGTATTCGTAGGCGCCCATATCGACCGTGCCGCCGACGAGGCGTTCGTCGCCGTTGAGGTCGGTCGCGACGACGCGAACGTTCGAGCCGGAAAGGAGAATCGACGCGTAGTAACCGGCTTGGCCGATCAG